>DATJDF010000259.1:0-37653 GCA_035497555.1 Arachidicoccus sp.
AATAATACTTTTGATAAAGATGGTAATTTGAATTTGGTGTTGGATCCTAGAGAGAATGGGAGCTGGGGACCGGCTTTTACAGGAGAAGTACAAGAATGGGGGCAGTCCATTGACGGCAAACGTCTGACTAAGCCGTATTCCGCACTACCCGATAATATTCGGAACTTCTTTTCAACAGGATTCGCAACAAATAATAATGTATCACTTGCCTCGGGTAATGAAAAAACCAGTTACTACTTAGGCTTAAACTCCCTTAATTCAAATGGTATTTATCCAGGAGATGCAGATTCCTATAATAAATACAGTGTCAGGTTTAATGGCAAAGCACAGTTGTCGAATAAAT
Organism: Arachidicoccus sp.; assembly: GCA_035497555.1. Taxonomy (GTDB): domain Bacteria; phylum Bacteroidota; class Bacteroidia; order Chitinophagales; family Chitinophagaceae; genus Arachidicoccus. Next base: position 344 of record DATJDF010000259.1, read on the forward strand.
TCTATTCAAATCTGTCCTTAAATTATAGTAAAATTCATCAGAATCAAATTGGTGGCGGCCAAGGCGCAGGATCCGTATTAAGTAATTTATATCAGACGGCAAGAGGTATTCCTATTGATAAAATGGGTGATCTGAATAATAAATATTATGGTTACGGGTATACGGACAAAGATGGTGTACCACATCCTGACCAATATGGATATTACGGTGTTTATACTGTGAGCCCCTATTATTTATTGAAGAATTATAAGAATCTGGATGACGTAGATAGAATTACAGGAAGTTTTACAATCGGCTATAATCCTACTTCCTGGTTAAATATCGTAGAAAGAGTCGGAACTGATTTTTATACCGATAGAAGAAGATTCCTTGCGCCTAAATATGATTTCATACCTATTGATCCGGGAACATCAGGTTGGTATGATCCAGTTCAGAACCTGCAGACAAGTAATGGGTTATATTCAGAAAATACCTTGACAGTTGCAGAAATTAATCATGATCTGATGATCACCGCTTCTCATGATTTTAATGAAGATTTTAAAGGTTCATTAATGGTTGGTAATAATATAAGGCAAAGAACCTCTACAAATAACTTTACCTCCACCAACCAAAGCTCGGGTCTTATCGTGCCAGGTTGGTATAATTTTGGAAATAGTAATGGACCCATTTATGCAACAAATGATCGGTCGACTAAAAGGTTGGTAGGATTGTATGCAGATTTAAACCTGGCCTATAAAGACTTATTATTTTTAGATGCGACAGCACGAAATGACTGGTCTTCCACTTTACCAATCGGAAACAATTCATTCTTTTATCCAAGTGTAAGCGGATCATTTATTTTTACAGAATTAACAAAAGGCAGTGGGTTTAATAATATCGTCAATTATGGAAAATTAAGAGCAAGCTGGGCACAGGTCGGTAATGATGCGGATCCTTTCTTATTAACGACGACCTATGATGCGGCTTCAGTATTTGATGGATTTGCATCTACGCAATTTCCATTTAATGGCATTCCAGGATTGATGGTTGGATCAACTATTGGTAATCCGGACCTAAAACCCGAGATTACGACCTCATATGAAATAGGAACAGAATTATCATTCTTAAATAGTCGTTTGTCTTTAGATTTTAGTTATTACACAAATAAATCCAAGAATCAGATCTTAAAGATACCGATGCCCAATTCTACGGGTTATGGATTTAAGGTTGTCAATGCAGGTGTAATCAGAAATCAGGGTATTGAATTGAGCCTGAGAGGCACGCCAATAAAAACAGCCAACTTTGCTCTTGAATTATTCGGGACCTACTACAAGAACAAAAGTGAAGTATTGTCTTTAATGGATGGCGTTTCCCAAGTTACGATTGGCGGCTTAAACGGCATGGCCATTGTTGCGGCAGTTGGACATCCTTACGGAGAATTTTATGCGATTACAAATCAGACAGATGGAAAAGGACATACAGTCGTAAGCCAGGATAATGGCATACCACTCCAGACTGCAAGCGCACAATATTTGGGTAGTTATAATCCAGACTACCAAGCCTCTTTTGGCGGTAAGGCAACGTATAAAAACTGGGCGCTCGGATTTCTATTAGATACCAAACAGGGCGGTGTGTTTTACAGCCAGACAAAAAGTTATACAGAATTTAATGGTACAGCTTTAGAGACCGGAGGTGAACGTAATCCACAGATTTGGCCGGGATCTGTTATTAATACCGGAACTGCAGAAGCACCGGTTTATGAACCCAATACCTCTGCTAAATATATTAAACAAATGTATTATGGTAGCTATATTCCGGCAGGAATGGATATCCTTGATGGGTCTTTTGTAAAACTTCGTACTTTATCACTTGATTATCAGGTTGCCAAATCTGCATTGGAACATACACCCTTTGGATCCTTGACCATTGGATTATATGGAAATAATCTGTTTATTTGGACACCAAATGGTAACCAGTATGTAGATCCGGAAATGAATTCATCTGGTTCTGGTAACGAGCAGGGTTTTGATTTTGCAGCTCAACCCTCGGTGCGTAATTATGGAGTAAATGTTAAGGTAACCTTCTAAAACATGAAAATGATGAATAAGTTTCAAAAAAATAGCAGGCTTGTATTTCTTGGAATGATTTGCCTCGCAATGATTTGCATTTCTGGATGCAGCAAGTTTTTGGATGTGAATCAGAATCCGAATAACCCTGAATCCGCCACACCCAATTTGCTATTACCAACTGCCCAAGTTGCGCTTGGGGCAACCGTAGGTAGCAGTTTTCAGGTTTATGGATCAATTTTGTCTCAATATTGGACGCAAAGCCCAAGTGCATCTCAATATAAAACAATTGAACAATACGCATTTTCTAATGCTGGATTTAATTATCCCTGGGTATATCTTTACAGAGATGCTTTGATCAATTTACAATTAATAATTGATAACAGCAATGAGCATCAACAGCAATATGCGGCTATCGCCTATATATTGAAAGCCTATGGTTTGCAATTGACAACTGATGCATTTGGTGATGTGCCAAATAGCACCGCCTTAAAAGGTGAAGGAAGTCCTACTTATGATAAGCAAGAGCTTATTTACGATAGTATTTTCACCTATATAAATAAAGGAAGGGCGATGTTGGATAATTCTAGTCCTGAAAAACCTGGATCGGAAGATGTTGTATTTCAAGGGAATATGGATAATTGGATAAAATTTGCAAATACCTTAGCGCTTAGAGCCTACATGCGGCTTTCCGAGGTGGATGCGGAAAAAGCGGAAAAAGGAATAGCAGCATTATATAGCAGTAAAGCGGAATTTCTGGACGTAGACGCCAAAATTAATTATTCAACCACGGGGGGAAACCAGAATCCGTTATACATTAATATGGTGGGCCTTGGCAAAGCACAGAATTTAGTAGCTAGCAGCACAGTCATAAATCGATTTATTTTAAACAAAGATCCAAGAAGATTTGTACTTTATAATTTATTGTCCGGTACCAAGGAAATTACAGCGATCGCACAAGGAGATTATGATGCAAACGGTGAGAAAAAGGTTTCACCTCCATCGGCTTTAGTAGGGGCAAATGCGCAAGATGACGCTTCAGCTTTAGCTCCGGTAAGGCTTATTTCAGCATCAGAGAGTTATTTCTTACAAGCAGAAGCAGTCGCAAGAGGTTGGGGAAGCGGTACTTTGTCAGCAAAGAATTTATTTGATAAAGGAATTGAAGCGAGTTTTGCGGCAGATGGCTTGGCCGACAGTGCCAAAGCATATATAGCAAAGGCTCCTGATGCACAATTCCCAAGTTCATCCGATGCTCAAATCAAATCGATTATTACACAAAAGTATTACGCAATGTGTGGTTCTCAAGGATTTGAAGCCTGGACAGAATGGAGAAGAACAGGTTTTCCCGATTTTTTTGTAAAATCAATTGCGGCGGGTAAATTACCATTCCCGCTCAGGTTTCTTTATCCAAATTCGGAGGTCACCAGTAATTTGAATTATCCTGGAACGGTTCCACAAACAACCGCAGTTTGGTGGGATAAATAGAGAGTACTGGTTTAAATTAATCCCGGCATAAAAGTAAAAAAGCAAAAGCAGTATAAATTTATACTGCTTTTGCTTTTTTATTTGCCCATTCCAGGCCTGGTTACACAGTTAAATCTCCTCTCATTTCATGAGTCCCATGATTAATGATTGCCTGGTCTTTAAAGAGTTAACTTTTTGGATAACAAATATTATACAATCTTTAACAAATAATTTAAAGTAAAAAAAAGAAATAGTAATCTTAAGGCGTGTAAGCGAGAAAAGCCCATAAACCCAATCTAAATAATAGGCTATAAATTGCTATAATTATATATAACACTTTGCCATATTTGTAGGTTTTTAGCCAAATCCTTTACCAGTTAGGATCAAAGCTGCAAATTCCCAACGGAACTCTAACAAACGTTAATTATCTAAAATCTTTAACGTAATTTCACTATGTTAATCAAGCAGAACAACAATTTGAGCCAAGCTTGAATTGTTTTTTTGTTTCTTTATCAAGATGGCTAACAAAGGTTTGTTGGCAAAATCTATTTTTTAAAAAAACAAGTACATGAGACAAAAATTATTATTACTATTCTGTTTCAGCCTCTTTATGTTCGCAAATAAACTATTTGCACAGGAGAAGCTGATTACAGGAACAGTAAAAAATGAAATTGGGGAGGCAATCCCCTCTGCTTCCATTACAATTGTGGGAACAACCAAAGGCACTATTACTGATATGAATGGTGCATTTAAAATTGGCGTTACATCTAGTGATGTTTTGGAAATTAGCGCCTTAAATTACCAGACTGCAAGGATTAAAGTAAATGACCAAAATTCTATTGAAGTTGTATTAAAACCCGGGGAAGAGAGCCTTTTAAGTGATGTTGTGGTAACAGCCTTGGGAATTAAAAGGTCGAAGAGTGATTTGCCTTATGCGGTGCAACAAGTAGACGGCGAACATTTTACAGAGACAAGGCAAAGTAATTTTACCAATGCATTGACCGGGCAGGTTGCTGGTTTGCAGATTAAACAAAATAACAATCTAGGGGGGTCCACAGATGTTGTGTTAAGAGGGTATAAATCTTTGACAGGAAATAACCAGGCATTATTTGTAATTGACGGTGTACCTATTGATAATGCAAATACTAATTCTTCAGATCAAAAAAATGGTTTTGCAGGGTATGATTATGGTAATGCGGCCGCGGATATTAACCCGGACGATATTGCTTCCGTAACCGTGCTCAAAGGTGCAGCCGCCACAGCTCTATACGGTTCACGTGCCGCAAATGGCGTCATTTTAATCAATACAAAAAAGCCGTCCAAACCCGGAATTGGGGTAATGGTAAATTTCGGGGTCACCACCGGTTCAATGGATAAATCTACCTTCCCTGTCTATCAAAATAAATATGGGTCAGGCTATGTTGATTTCAAGTACAATACTTATTCTGATGGGGACCATCCAGGGCTTTATTATTATGATGCTAATGGAGACGGGATAGAAGATTTCGTAGTTCCGTCTGGTGATGACGCGTCTTTTGGAGAAGCATTTGACCCAAGTTTGAATGTTATGCAATGGCCATCGGCAGATCCGAATAGTCCAAATTTTGGAAAAGCTACTCCATGGGTTGCTGCTAAAAATGGTCCAGCCTCTTTTTTCATAAACCCGTGGTCAAATAGTACAAGTATATTAATGACTGCATCAAATGAAAAAGGCGGATTTAAAATGGGCTATACGAGGAACCAGGATAAAGGTATAATGGTTAATTCTAATCTGATTAAGGACGCTTTGAATTTAGGGGCCTCATATAAACTAACAGATAAATTGGTCGCAGAAGGAACAGTAGACTATACTAAAGTCAGGGGCCGTGGCCGTTATGGGAATGGATATGGCGATCCCTCGAGTATTGCCTCAAATTTTAGAGAATGGTGGGAAACCAATGTGGATGTTAAAGAATTGGAAGATGCCTATTTTCGAAACGGGAAGGCTAATGTCGGATGGAATATGAAAAGTATTCCCGACAATACTAATCCTGCTTATTGGGATAATCCATATTTTTCAAGGTATCAAAATTACGAAACGGATGAAAGGAACAGATATATTGGCCATCTTAGTTTAAGTTATCAATTGACGAATTGGTTAAATATCATGGGCCGAGTATCTCTTGATCATTATGATGAACTCCAGGAGGAAAGAACCGCTACAGGGTCTCTAAACCCATCTGCGTATACCAGGTTTAATCATACATTCAGTGAATACAATTATGATATCTTAGCTACTGTAAATAAAGAATTGAATGAGAATTTTAAATTAAATGCATTATTGGGAGGAAATATTAGAAGGACCACAAATGAATCTATTTTTGCTTCAACAAATGGTGGCATAGTTGTACCGGGTTGGTATGCATTAGCCAATTCATTAAATCCTATTGAGCCACCTACCGAAACTTTGTCTACAATCCAGGTAAATGGTCTATTTGCGGGTGCTACACTTTCTTACAGAAATATGCTCATTTTAGATGTATCCGGCAGAAATGATATATCATCGACTTTACCGAAGGATAAAAATAGTTTCATTTATGGATCAGTTTCGGGAAGTTTCGTCTTCTCAAAATTGATGGAAGATGCAACCTGGCTGAATAATGGTAAATTAAGAGTTAACTACGCTTCTGTTGGTAACAGTGCTCCTTTTGCATCTCTAGTGGATGTGTATAGCAAACCAACTGCATTTGGCTCAATTCCTCTATTCGGTCTTTCAACAACAAAAAACAATCCAGCACTTAAACCAGAAAGAACCAACAGCTTTGAAGTCGGGCTAAATATGGCGATGCTTAACAATAGAGTCGGATTTGATATCACCTATTATAAAACAAGTTCAATTGATCAAATTATGCCGGTTGCCATCTCTGATGCAACTGGTTATGGATTCAAGTATGTTAATGCCGGTGAGATTCAAAATAAAGGGATAGAATTGACGGTTAATTTAACACCTGTTCGAAACAAAGATTTCAGTTGGGACATGAACTTAAACTGGACAAGAAACAGAAATGAGGTAGTTTCCTTATTTGAAGATAATACAAATCTTGAAATTGGAAGAGTCCAGGGCGGGGTATCGATAAATGCTACCGTTGGACAGCCCTTTGGAACGATAAGAGGTAGCGATTTCATTTATTATGGTGCTGATCCTGATCAAACAGTGGCCGGTGCTAAAGGGCAACACGTGATTTTAGCGAGTGGTGATCCGGATGTATCCGGAAGTAATGAAGTTATAGGCGATATTAATCCAGACTGGTTGGGTGGCATTAATAATACTTTCAAGTACAGAAATTTATCATTAAGCTTTTTGATTGATATTAAACAAGGTGGTGATGTATTTTCCATTGATCAATGGTATGGTCAGGGAACAGGCTTATATGAGAATACTGCTGGATTAAACGATAAGGGGAATCCGATGCGGGATCCTGTAGCTGATGGCGGTGGTATATTAAATCCGGGTGTTACGGCCGACGGGCAACCAAATACAACTTATGCCGAAGTTACTGGTCTACGTGGTTTAGGTTATAATGCAATGCCAAATAAAGCCTTTGTTTATGATGCGAGTTATGTTAAACTAAGAAATGTTTCAATTGCTTATAATTTTCCAAGAGAATGGTTCCAAAAGACAAATTTTGTCAAGGACGTCACCTTATCTCTTTTCGGTAGAAACCTTTGGATAATCCATAAGAATTTGCCTTATGCGGATCCAGAAGACGGGTCAAGCTCTGGCAATATTCAGGGATTCCAGGTGGGGTCATATCCTACTTATAGAATGTATGGGTTTAATCTGAACGTTAAATTTTAAATAGTTTAAAATTGAAAATAATGAAGAAATTATTAATAGCACTAACCATAATCGCTTCCATTGCAACTTATAGTTGCAGTAAAGATTTTGGTACGCTCAATAAAAATACAAAATTGCCAGAGACCGCGACAGGTGAAGCTGAGTTCTCAAATGCTCAAAAGGAATATGTCGATTTAATGGCAACACCGAATGTCAATACAAATATATTTGAGCTAATTACTCAATATTGGGCAGAAACCCAGTATCCACAAGAAAGCCAATATGAATTGACAGAAAGAAATATTGCCAGAAATTGGTGGAGTACACTATACCGAAATGTTATTGCAAATACACAAGACGCAATAAAACTGATTAAAACAGAAGTAACACCATTGCCAGCAGATGTAAAGGTGCAAAGCAATAAAGTCGCAATATGCCAAATTTTATATGCAAAAGCTTATTCGGACTTAGTTGTCACTTTTGGTGATATTCCTTATACAGATGCTATATCAATTGAGCAAACTTCTACGCCAAAGTATGATAATCAAAAGACAGTGTATTATGCTATCATAGATACCCTGAATAAGGCTCTGTCAACATTAGACATTGATTATGAGGCGATGGGGACACAGGATCTATTTTATAACGGGGATGTCGCTAAGTGGATAAAATTAGGCAATTCAATAAAAATGTATTTAGGGTTACTCATTTATGATGTGGATCCAGCTAAGGCTACAGCAATGGTTAAAGAAGCATCAGCCAAAGCATTTGAATCAAATGAAGACAACACGATATTGCATTATCTTCCTGCGCCACCCAATACAAACCCAATCTGGGTTAATTTGGTGCAAGGAGGACGTGATGACTTTATTCCTACAAATACACTTGTTAATTTAATGAATGGATTGAATGATCCAAGAAGGGATATTTATTTTGCAAATAAAATTGGTGGTAAATATGTCGGCGGCGTCTCCGGTACAGGGAACACCTATAAAAATTTCTCCCACCCTGGGGACGGCTTAAAAGAACCGACTTATCCTTTTACGATCTTTGATTATGCACAGGTTGAGTTTTTGCGTGCTGAAGCGATTGAAAGAGGCATTGCGGTTGGTGGAACAGCTGCAGGACATTATTCAAATGCAGTTACTGCCTCTATTTTAGCATGGGGTGGTTCATCTGCTCAGGCAACTACGTATTTACTTCAACCTTCTGTTAACTATTTGACCGCCACAGGCAATTGGAAACAGAAGATTGGAACACAGTCCTGGATCCATTTTTACCTACGTGGATTTGATTCCTGGACGCAACAAAGAAAACTGGATTTTCCTAAATTGATTGTTCCTGAGTTAGCCGTTTCGGGTTATCCGGTACGTTATACCTACCCTCAGAATGAATATACCTTAAACGAAGCAAATGTTACTGAAGCTTCTGCCAATCTTGGTAGCGGAGGCGATAAAGTAGAAACAAAGCTTTTCTGGGATAAAAACTAATAATAATTGGGTTTTTAGAATAATAACCCGCTCCTAATATTTAGGGGCGGGTTTTTTATTTTCATTATTCCATAGTATCTTGCCTATCGTAACAATTTCTGGTGAAATAATCGTTTAATTATGGCAGAATCCGTCATTTCAATTAGTAATGCCAATATCTATCAAGGCAATAACCTGATTTTGCAGGATGTTAACTTTAAGATAGAAAAGGGCGAATTCGTTTACTTAGTAGGTAAAACGGGCACCGGAAAGAGTTCTCTTTTAAAGACACTGTATGGTGAAATCCCTTTAAAAGAGGGAGAAGCTACGGTTGCCGGAACAGAAATTAAAGGTTTGACATGGAAAAGCGTTCCATTCCTCCGCCGGAAACTAGGTGTCGTATTTCAGGATTTTCATCTGTTAACAGACCGTAATGTATATGAGAATCTACGGTTTGTGTTAAGAGCGACAGGTTGGAAAGAAAAGCATCTTATTGATGAAAAAATCAATGATTCACTAGAAAAAGTTGGCTTAAAGGGTAAAGGATTTAAAATGCCCTATGAAATGAGTGGCGGGGAGCAACAACGTGTAGATATTGCCCGAGCGCTCCTGAATTCTCCAAAATTGATATTGGCAGATGAACCAACTGGAAATCTGGACCCGGAAACCAGTAACGGAATTATGCAGCTCCTTTTAAGCATTAGTAAAGATCTGGGTACAACTGTATTAATGGCCACACATGATTATGTCGTAATCAATCGATATCCTTCCAGAATTTTGAAAACAGAACTTGGGAAGGTCCTGGATAGTGACGTGGTATTTGCTCAAAAATAATTGCACCTGATGGAGGAAAGGCCGATAATTGTTATTTCTGCAATTCGATTTTTCCAGGGAGGAACAATTGTTATTGTCAATGAATGCCTTTGGTTCCTTTCCAGAAACTACAGTACCCAATACAAAATCCTGGCACTTGTATATGACAAGTCCTTATTTGATAATATCCCCGCAATAGAATGGATAGAATTCCCTAAGGCGCGCAAAAGTGTCTTACGCCGCTTATATTATGAATACTTCTATCTAAAAAAGCGCTCTTTAATCTGGAAACCTATACTCTGGTTATCCTTGCAGGATAGCACCCCCAATATAAAAGCTGCAATACGAGTTGCCTATTATCATAATCCATTATTGCTAAAACCGGCAGGCCTGCATTTATGGAAATTTCAACCCAGGCTTAGTGCTTTATGGCTTTTGTATAAATTTGTCTATACAAAAGGGATGAACCGCAATGATTATATTATTACGCAACAGCAACATGTTGCGCAGTTTTTAGCGGTTAAATATGTCAACCAGAAGGAGAAACTGTGGGTTTTCCCACCAAAGTCTTTCCTTGTTAAAAATAGCTTTGTTCAAAAGGAACCTTCTGTTTTGGCAATAGCGCCAGATTCAAATCCTCCCTTTACATTTATTTTTCCAGCAACGGCCTTCCATTACAAAAACTATGAACTCCTCCTGGCTGCCTGTGAAATCTTAAACATGAATGGCCTAGATTACAGGCTTTTGCTAACAGTGGACGGTAGTGAAAACAAATATATCAAAAATCTTGTCGGCAAATGGAGCAAACGGTTACCTCAGGTAAAGTTTCTTGGGTTCCTGAATCGTTCAGATTTGTTTGACTATTACCTTAAAGCAGATTGTATGGTATATCCCTCCTTACTGGAAAGCTGGGGGTTACCACTTACAGAATTTTCAAATTTAGAGAAGCCTATAATATGTGCTGATCTGCCTTATGGCCGGGAATCTCTGGCCGGTTATACGAAAGTGCGCTATTTTGACCCTGAAAACCCCGAAATTCTGGCAGCATATATGACTAGTGCAATTAAGGGCCAGCTTAATTTTAACCCCGGACAATTTAAACTTTCCTGGCAGCATATTGATGACTGGGAAGCCTGTTTTGAATTGCTCCTTAGTAAGGTTCAGTAATGCTTTTGTAGAAAGAAACCAGTTTTTTTTCTTCATGATTCCAATTATATATCTCCCTTGCCTTAAGGCAATTTGCCTGTAAACGCAGGTATAATTGCTTATCTTCCAACAGGCGATTGATGGCAGAAGCGATAGAATCCGGCTTCAAATCATCAATTAGAAGACCGATTTCATATTCATTATTGATCTTTTTATTTTCCGGGTAATTCATTGAGACCTGTGGAATGGCAGCGTGCATGTAATCAAAAAAACGATTGGAAAGAGACAGAAAAAAACTTGCTCCCAGATTATCATTTAAATTGAGTCCAATATAGGCCTGCCCGGTATATTGCCTTAAATCCTGTGGGAGGACAAATCCTTTGAAATCAAATTTATCAGACACTTCTTCTCTCTGTATGCGCGACAGAACTTCTTCTAAGTAGGTGCCGTTTCCGCAGACAATAACTTTGGCATCAATATTTTTCATGGCCGGCACCAATCCCTCAAATCCGCGACCCTTTTCAACAACGCCCTGATAAATCAATGAATGTTCTCTTTTGTCATCCATTTTAGGGGTCGGCTGCAAGTACGGACTGTTCATTACAATAAAATAGCGGACACCATACATCTTATAATAAGCCGCTGCATAACCTTCATTTTCTGTATAGCCCAATGGAAATCTGGGTTGGCAGAACTTCTCAATGCTTTTCCAGATTTTATAAATACGGGGACGGCTAATTACATCATGCATCTCGCAAAATAATTCGTGGGCGTCAAATACGCGCTTACTACGGCGAATGATTGATGAGAATAAAACGGGTAATGCGGTATCTAAATCATCTGCGCATAAAACATCTGCCCGGTGTGTCAACAAATAGAGTAAAAAGCGGAAATTACTTTCTATAAATAATAAGGGACCTTTTTGAAAAAACAAAGGGCATCTTTTCTGTTGATAAGGTTTGTCTCCAAGTGGTTTGCTGTTTTTTTTCCGGATGCCCAACAACGTTACCTCAAAGCCGTTTTTTGAGAGGGAGGTACAGATTTTCTGCATTCTTTGATCATAAACCAGATCATTTGTAACGGAGAAGATTATTTTTTTCAAAAGGAGTCAATGAATTAATGGGGTAGCTGTTATGATGCGTAATTAATGAGAGTTTTTATACTTTAGCTGCACAGGAACAACTCCTGTCTCAAGCATATCCAGTTTTTTGGCAGCCTTCCAGCTTAGATCTATAATTCTACCTGGAACAAAAGGTCCACGGTCATTTATCCGGACTTTTACTGTTTTACCATTTTGTAGATTTTTGACTTTTACTTTTGTGCCAAAAGGGAGGGTTTTACTTGCAGCGGTTAATTTCCTTTTACGGAAAATCTCTCCGTTTGCCGTTTTACGACCAATAAATTGCCCTGCATAATAAGAAGCTTTACCCGTCTCACGAACTGTTCTTCCGCAGGACGAAAGCATCATTGAAAAAAGCGCAAAAATTGAAATGGATAAAAATAAACGCATAAAATTCTTTATTCAAAATATAAACGGCTGAAAAGAAGAATTATTTCTTTCAGCCGTTAGCTTTTTTATATCAACCCTATTATTATCAAAACCTTTGCCAATTTGAGGCAGGTAGGAGATATGATTGAAAAGGAAGGTTCAGGACAGTTTATTCAAATGGTGTCTTTACCACTTTTGCCTTTATCCCCTTGTCTCTGATAGAAATGAAGATTTCCTTGTCCAGGCTGGCATGCGTTAGGTTGACATAACCTAATCCAATTGCTTTGCCGAGTGTAGGCGCCTGGGTGCCACTTGTAACATGCCCGATTTCTGCACCTGCATCATCCAAAATCAAATAATCGTGACGGGGAATCCCACGCTCCAGCATTTCAAAACCAATCAGTTTTTTGGTAATGCCTGAGGCTTTTTGTTCAATCAATTGCTGTTTGGAAGGGAAATCGTTCGTTTTTTTCAATTTGGTGATCCAACCCAGACCAGCCTCCAGGGGGGAAGTATTGTCGTTAATGTCATTACCATAGAGGCAATATCCCATTTCCAGACGCAGCGTGTCGCGTGCTCCGAGTCCGCAGGCTTTAATTCCGGCGTTTTTACCTGCCTCAAATATGGCATTCCAGATCTTTTCAGCGTTATCATCTTTGTTTTCAAAGTAAATTTCAATACCGCCGGCACCGGTATAACCTGTAGCGCTGATGAGTACATCCTCAATACCTGCGAATTTGCTTTTCTCGAATGTATAGTATTTTAATAGCTGTAAGTCAGTCGGGGTGAGTGGCGCCATTAGTTTACAGGCATTGGGTCCCTGAATAGCTAAAAGACAAGTCTGGTCACTGATATTGATCATCTCCACTCCCTTGTCATTGTGTTTTAGGATCCAGTTCCAGTCCTTTTCAATATTAGAGGCGTTGACAACCAACAGATAAGTGCTGTTTTGCTCTAAACAGTAGATGATCAGATCATCCACGATGCCTAATTGATCATTGGGCAGACAGCTATATTGCGCCTGGCCATTGGTCAATTTAGAGGCGTCATTGCTAGTAACACGTTGAATCAAATCCAGCGCATTTTCACCTTTTAATAAAAACTCACCCATGTGACTAACGTCAAAGACACCCACGCTATTACGAACAGCAAAATGTTCATCATTAATGCCTGAGTAACTGATCGGCATATTATAGCCGGCAAATTCTGCCATTTTCGCCCCTAACGCCACATGTTTATCTAAAAAAGGAGTACTTTTCATCGTTTTGAAGGTTGTTAAATTAGGGGGCAAAAGTAACAAATGTTAGCCGTTACCCGAAAAGAATTTAGATGATTGAAGCAAACGATTTCGTAGCTGAAATCACCGACATTTTAGAGCTGGTTTTCTATTTAAAAGAGTGGATTTTCTGGTAGTATTAAAACGTATTTTAATTACTATAACTGGCCATAACCCTGTTTTTTTATGAGTTGTGGCGAGATATAGGTTGGTTATAATCCGCCATAACTCCTTTTTTTTGGCACTTGTGGCGAGATATAGGACCTTATATTTCGCCACAACTTAATTATTTTTTATCTTTATGCATAAGAATTGTACATATTTATTTCCTTATTGAAAGTTCACACCCCAAAAACAAACGTACTAACTCAAGCCACACAGACAAACGGTTAAATGCTTCAAGGGAACTCCATCGGTCCCCCGGAAATCAGATGGATTGGCCGCCAACTACACGAGATCATAGCCCCTCATCCCTCAAACAACAGACTCCTTCCCCGCATAAAATACAACTGCAAATGTGCAGTCCACGAATAAAAATTTCTGCTACTTTGATATTATTAATAGATTTTTCTGGCTGTTAAACAGACGGCAGGCCGGACAGATTCTTTCCGAAGGAAACTGCTTTATTGACATTGATAATAGGGAAATAAAAAAGGCCAAGAAGCTGATCAACAATTGACCAATACGAAAATTTGGTTATGAAAATACAAATGGAGTATTTTTGCGCATCGAAGGCACCGTTGCAGTTATTGCTTGAACTGAAAGAATTTATTGACAGTATAGAAGATGAAATGAGGCTGAAGCAACAAAAGGAAAATGCAAATTCGCAAGAAACGAATTGGGGTGATTTACCTTTCTAAAAAAAAATTATGACCATAGCAGAAATAAGACAGCTTAAAGAAAGTGAAGATAAGATAGAGTTTAAAGAGACGACTTCAGCATTACCGATTTGGATGAAGCAGCCATCAAAAAAATGAAAGAAAGCTATGCACGCAAGCAAAATAATCCCGGATTTCTTCAGCTCAGCACTGAACAGGTATTAATCGACCTAAAACTGCTTGAAAATAACAAGCTAAATTATGCAGCTTTGATCTTGTTGGCAAAAAAAGAAATAATTCATGCCAAACTACCAAAAAGTAAGACCATTTGGGAGTTCCGCAATAGCGAAGCGCAAATATACCACGATACCCGTGAGATCATCGACGAGCCACTGTTTCTTTCCATCGACAGCATTTGGAAACTCGTCAATCAACCCACACTCAATAGAAAGCATCCGGTGCCTATATATTTGATTTGTATGACTTCAACGAAGAAGTGATTCGTGAAGCCGTTTTGAACGCCATAGCTCACAGAGATTACACGATTACCAGCGAAGTACTAATAAAACAATACCCCAACAAAATCAGTATTGCCAATCCCGGAGGCTTTCCTAAAGGCGTAACCGTAGAAAACATTCTTACGGTTAGCAGCACTCCAAGAAGCCGTTTAATGACTGAGATACTTGAAAAGACAGGACTGGTGGAACGCAGTGGTCAGGGCATAGATTAAATCTTCTCCATCACATTATCCGAGGATAAAGCCGAACCGGATTATAAAAGCTCAGATATGTTTCAGGTATTGCTTACCCTGCGGACTGAAATTATTGACAAGGCGTTCCATGTATATGTTAGTCAATACCAGAACAGTGAAAAAGAACCCAAATTGGGCGTAGAGCAAATTATTGCCCTCTGTAAAATTCGTAACAGTATTTTTACAAAACTTGAACCCTGAAATCGTCAGCCAATTAGAAAAATCGGGTTTGATAGAAAAGACTTCAGGGCATAGCAACCGATATACCCTTTCACAGGAGTATCATAGTCTGGTCAACGATGGGTTAAAAATCGGCAAAAGATATATTGTCAAAGAAATAGAATTATTACTAATTGCCTTACAAGGAAATGCATTAGAAACAGGCGATTTGGAAGAGATATTGAGAGATGCTTTATCAAGAAATCAGATAAACTATTTGAAGAGGAAGCTATTAGAAGATCAGGTATTGAAAGTAGAGGGGAGGATTAAAGGAGCCAGATATTCTGTCGTAGATAAATATAACGCTTTAAGAGGCGATGTATTATTAAACGCAGTTATTGCCGAGCTAAGGGGTAAATATGAATAGGTAGTTAATTGTTTATATAGGGTCAAAAATTCTCTGTATGCTACTAATAAAAAGTTTATTATAATGCTGAAATGGGCAGTTGAATTCTTTGTATTAAAACTGTAAATATCAGAATGTCAATATAAATATATGTATAATATTGATATTAAATCATTTAAATAAAATAGCGACAAAATTTCAATTCTCTGTATCCGCCCCCGAATTCTCTGTATTTATCAGAAACCGCACAAATTCAATTCTCTGTATCGAGCAGCCGATAATCTAAAAAACTTAGGTTCTTCGTTAAAATAAATGGAAATCCACTGTTTGAAGTTTACTTAGGAATTCAGCATTGAATGCTATTAGACCTACACAAATGAGGGTCTTATAAACTACCAGCTATTGACAAACCTTACCACCAAGCACTTTCAACTAAAGATGATGAAGAACCACATTTTACCTTGACAAATACTTGAATACTTCGTTCAGGGCACCCTCATGACTAGAAAACCACCTACTTTTTTAACACTCCTTTATAGCCAATTATGTTAATGCGCAACTTGGGTTAAGAGCGGGTACTGGTTGATTTTTTCCAAACTGTATGGATATTCCGCTTCATGGATTGCAGCATATTTATTTCTTTAAGATTACAAATACGCCACCCAAAAGTAACCTGACTCAAATCTGGTTCAAACAATAAAGGGCCTCTTCGTTAATAGCAACTAAAATAAGCAGAAAACGCCCCTACCTAGCTTCATTTTTATAGATTTGGCAATGACAAAGCGTTATAGACAAAGGCTTACCATCCCCTATAGACGGCCTTTCCAAAATTAGAAAAAACTTAAAAGATTTGATAACAAGATGAAAAGAAACAAAACAAAACAGTTATACAGAAACAGGCAGTGCATTTTACCGCGGCATATTTAACAGAGCCGACCAATCCCATTATTGTAAATCTAATCGGTGCTGGTGGAATAGGCTCGCAAACGCTTACCGCGCTTGCAAGGATGAACCATTCTTTAATTGCATTGGGACATGCTGGCTTGCGCATAAGATTGTTTGATGATGATATTAATACGGATGCCAACTTAGGCAGGCAGCGTTTTGCTGAAAATGAATCAGGCTTATATAAATCCGTTGCGCTTATTAACAGAGCTAACCGATTCTTCAATACGAACTGGAAAGCCATAACAAAGAAATTTAAATACGGGAAAAAAAACGCCATAAAATTAAGGTTCAAAATTTAATCCCGATTGTTGAATTTAAAGAAGGGAATAGAAAAATAATCGGAAAAATATGTATGTTTGCCGCGTCAGGCTATAGAAAATATGCGGTTCGCTTTTTCAACCATTATACCATGTCAGGTCATCCTAACCATTCAAAATCGGCTCAGGATTATATTTGTCCTAACTGCCAACATCTGGCAAACGAAAATTATTGCCCACAGTGCGGCCAGGAAACGCATCTGCATAAAGACACCTTCTTGGGACTACTCTCCCATTTTGTTGCCCATTATTTCCACTATGACAGCAAATTCTGGAATACTTTAAAAGCACTGGTTGTTTCACCAGGTAAACTGACGATTGCCTACCGGGAAAAAAAGCGACAGCGGTATATTCCTCCAATTTCACTTTATATATTTGTTAGTATCGTATTTTTCCTATTGTTTTCCATCTTCCAAAAATCGGTGATCAATGTAAACGTTTCATCCGGCAAAGATTCAATTGCCATTCAACAAAATGTCGAACATACACGCCACATTACAGATATCCTCGAGAAAAACGCTAAGAAGGAAAACCGGTCATTATCGACCTTTGAAAAAATGAATGGCAAAATGGGTGATGGTGTCATGAATGAATTGGGAAAGTCACCAGAAGTATTTAAGGAGAAATTGGTGCATACCTTCCCCAAGATTTTCTTTTTTATGATTCCGTTTATGGCCCTCATTTTAAAGCTGTTTTTCGTGCGGGATAAACGATTGTACTTTGTGGACCATGCTGTTTTTGCATTGCATATGCACAGTTTTATATTTATACTATCACTGATTGCTCTGGTTAATCCATTTGAAGGGATACAGGACAGTGTTTCGATGATTACAATGGCAATTTGTATTGTATATATGATTATTGCGCTCAGGCGTGTATACAAACGCAGCTGGGGTTTGTCCGTTTTAATCGGCCTTTCCACAACTGCGCTTTATTTTATTTGTTTATTCCTGGTTCTTTTTCTGGATTTATATATTCTGTTTGGGGCTCATTAGAAAGTTATTGAAGCCACTGGGCCACATCCTTGGCAAAATAAGTGGCAATCAGGTCTGCACCAGCCCGCTTAACAGAAGTAAGACTTTCCATTACCGCTTTTTGCTCATCCAGCCAGCCCATTTTGGCAGCGGCCTTGATCATGGAATATTCCCCGCTGACGTGATACGCACTTACTGGAACGGTTACTGCATTTTTAACTTCCCGGATAATGTCTAAATAAGCCATAGCAGGTTTAACCATAACGATATCTGCCCCTTGCTCCACATCCTGCAAAGTTTCATTAATTGCTTCAATTCTATTGGCATAATTCATCTGGTAGGTTTTTTTGTCTCCAAACCCAGGTGCGCTGTCCAGCGCATCCCGAAATGGTCCATAAAAACAGCTGGCATACTTGGCACTATAAGAGAGTATGCCCACATTTGAGTAATTGTTTTCTTCCAGGGCACGGCGAAAGGCACCTATGCGGCCGTCCATCATATCACTGGGCGCAATAAAATCCGCTCCGGCTTCCGCATGAGAAAGGCTCATTCTGGTCAGTGCATCAACAGTTTCATCATTAAGGATATAACCGGAAGCAACTTCTACAATGCCGTCATGGCCGTACTGTGAATAAGGATCCAGTGCAACATCGGTCATTACAATCATTTCCGGAACTGCGTCCTTGATGGCTTTAATTGCCTTTTGCATCAGTCCGTCCTGATTCCAGCTCTCTTTCCCTGTATTGTCCTTTACATCGTCCTCGCATTTTACAAAAAGGAGTACACTTTTGATACCAAGGCTCCATAACTGTTTTACTTCCTCCACAGTCTTATTAATGGAACGTCTATAATATCCCGGCATAGAAGCGATTTCATGTACAATATCCCTGCCCTCGTCAATAAAAATCGGTAATATAAAATCGTTAGGTGTAAGTGTAGTTTCGGCGACCAAGCTTCTGATAGCATCACTGCGCCGGGTAATTCTGTTTCTTCTTTGTAAATACATGGTCTATTTTATTTATTGGCCAGACTACCTATTGGATTTTGGTCAAAGTTATTGGATTATGCCCAGTTTCTGGGCGTTTTGCAAACAGCCAGCAACTGCTCCTCCGGGGAGTCTTTCGCAGGCTGGTAATTATAATCAAATCGGACCGTTGGCGGAAGGCTCATTAAGATGCTTTCTGTCCGGCCGTTGGTTTTTAAGCCAAATAGGGTTCCCCGATCATGGATCAGGTTAAATTCAACATACCGGCCACGGCGGATTTCCTGCCAGTATTTTTGATCTGCATTAAAAGGAAGTTCGGCTCTTCTCTGAACGATTGGCAGATAGGAATGTAAGAACTGGTCAGCACTCGCCTTTTGAAAAGCAAAAAGCTGCTCCAGGTTCATGCCCACCGGATGGGTATCCGTTGCCTCACCGGGCTTTAAATGGTCATAGAATATCCCGCCAATGCCCCGCATTTCAAAGCCGCGATGGGCATTATTAAAATAGTTGTCACACCAGGTTTTGTAAGTCGGGTACAAAGATGCTCCAAAAGGCTGCATGGCCATTTTGTAAGTGTTATGGAAATGACGGGCGTCTTCTTCAAAAAGATAATAGGGGGTTAAATCTGCTCCGCCCCCAAACCACCTGTCCAGTAAAACTCCGGCATCATCATATAATTCAAAATAGCGCCAATTGGCATGAGTGGTAGGAACAAAGGGATTAAATGGATGAAGGACCAAACTCAGGCCGCAGGCAAACCACTTATGGCCATCCATGCCTAATTGTTGCCGCATTTTTTCAGAAACCAGTCCGTAAACGATTGAAGTATTGACTCCTCCTTTTTCAAAAATATGACCACCCGTAATAATATTTGTTTTACCACCGCCACCTTCATTTTCATGGTGTGGATCATTTGCTTTTCTTGCCCACGCTTCCGTCTGAAACCGGGCTTTTCCGTCTGTTTTTTCTAAAGCCTCACAAATGATCCTTTGAAGACTAAGGATGTATGCTGACCATCTTTCTCTAAAGCCATCTGCTGAGTTCCCTAACTTAAATAGAACTTCTTCGATTTTAAATTCGGTCGTTTCCATTTCTTATTCGATTTAATGCAATCAACACCTTATTAACGCTTTTCTTCAGCATCCCAGTCAAATTCCTTTACAGTATCTACGAATGCCCGGGCATGATCTACTGGTATATTAGGCAGTATTCCATGACCCAGATTGGCGATAAACCGGTCCCGCCCAAAAGCACGCATCATTTTATGCACTTCTTTTTTTATTTCAGGGATAGGCAAGAGTAATTTGGCAGGATCTAAATTGCCCTGTAATGTAATATGGTCTCCTACCAGTTCCCTTGCCTTCTGTGGTTCGATACACCAATCGATTCCAAGTCCAGAGGCATGGGAAGCCGCCATTTCACCCAGCGATTGCCATGCTCCCTTGGCAAATATGATGACTGGTGTGGAATTCTCCTCCAGCGCCAATACAATCTGGGTAATATACGGTAAGGAGAAACGTTCAAAGTCTTCTTTGCCGAGTAATCCGCCCCAACTGTCGAAAAGTTGAATGATATGCACACCCCGGTTCGATTGTTCTTTTACGTAGGCGATGGTAGTGTCGGTAATCATCTGTAGCAACCTGTGCGCCAGTTCGGGCTGTTGATAACAAAATGCTTTTGCTTCATCAAATGTTTTTGAACCCTTACCCTGCACCATATAGCAGAGCACCGTCCATGGTGCACCGGCAAAGCCAATTAAGGGAACCTGGGAATTAAGCTCCTCTCTAATTAATTCGATGGCCTTGAAAACATAATCCAGTTTTTCTTCCACATTCGGAACGCAGATTCTTGAAAAATCTTTTGCTGATTTTATGGGGTCCGGTAAATAAGGACCCATTTTTTCAACCAACTGAACTTCAAGTCCCATTGCCTGGGGAACCACAAGTATATCTGAAAACAGGATTGCGGCATCAACACCTATGAGGTTAACAGGCTGCATGGTAATCTCACAGGCGAGTTCAGGTGTCTGCACTCTTTCAAAAAAAGAATACTTATCCCTTAATTTGATATATTCAGGCAGGTATCTTCCAGCCTGACGCATCATCCAGACAGGAGTCCGCTCTGTCCTTTCACCATATAAGGCCCTTATCATTAAATCTTCTGTATCTGTATTGTTCATAGTATATGCGGTATCAAATTACTTAAATAAGGTTTCGTTTTATATTATCTTCTAAGACCACTGTGTAGCATTATGCCCGTAAAATTTCCAGACAGCTGCCAATACCTGGCTGGCGCGCGGCTTCGAACTGGTAATTATTTTATTTTTTGTATATTTTTCGATTGCCTGGGTGGTCGTTCGCCCTACAGAAAAGACGGTTGTCCAGGCAGGTAGCACATTTATACTAAAAAAGCTTTCAACAGCCGATGGACTGAAAAAAAGGACACCGTCATATTCCTCTTTTATCTCGATGGGCGTCTTAAATGTATTATATACTACAATTTCTTCTAAAGAAATTTCACCAGCTTTAAGCATAGCGGGTAAGGTCGGCATCCGGATATTGCCACAAAAGAAAGTAAATTCCGGCGCTTTGTTATTTCGCTGGTCTGAAACAATTTTTGCTGCCAGATCTTTTCCATAATCCGCCAAGCCGGTAATTGCGCTTGCGGGCATGTGTTTTAACACCGCCTCCCGGGTTTTCCCGGCCAGGCAATAAATCTGCCAGTCCGGGAAGTTATTTTGTTGAAATTCAGGTAATATGCGCAGTAGTCCAAACACAGCATCCACTGCATGGGCACTGGTAAATATAATGAATTTGTTATGTTGTATTGCCTTTGTGACAGCACTTGATGTTGAAATATCAGTAATAGGACGGGTCTGAATAAAGGGCATTACCGTAAACTCAAGCTCAGGTGCAGCCCATGTCTGTTTTTGAGCAGCATTTTTTTGCTGCTCAAGTAGTCCGCTGTCCAAGGGATAAGTCGATAATATGTGGATGGATTGATTCAGGATGTTTTCTTATAGTGCTTAAAAGTAGACAGATCGATTATAGATTGCGAATGGAGGCAACAAGGCTGCTGGCCCCTTTGTTTAATAACGTAGTAGCAGCCTGCTGTCCCACTGAAATATCTGAGCTGGCAACTGTTTGTTCAATTTCAAAGATTTCTTTTCCATCAAGAGACAGGATATTGCCTTCAAAATGTATTTTATCCTGCTTTATTTGTGCTCTGGCGCTTATGGGCGTGGAACAGCCTCCCATTAAAGTGCTTAAAAAGTCCCGCTCTATTTTAGTGCAAAGCGCAGTGGGTGCATCATTTAAACTGCCTAAGGCCTTAAGTGCCTGCGTATCATTTGTTCTGGCTACCACCATAATGGCACCCTGGGCCGGTGCTGGGAGCATCCATGGAATTTCTATCGCCAGGGCCGGGCGCTCCCCAATACGTTCCAATCCGGCCGCCGCGAATATTGCGCCATCCCAATTGCTACTGTGGAGTTTCTGCAACCGGGTCTGGACATTGCCCCGTAAATTTTCAATTTGTAAAGCGGGAAACCGGTGCAGTAACTGTGCTTTTCGTCTGACGGAACCAGTAGCGATAAGACCTGTCAATTCTCCAGAGGTTTCAGCCATAAAAGAATTTAAAAATGCGTTGTCTTTGTATACCAGGAGGTCCATTTCGCTGGCACGCTTGAGTACGGCACCCTGCTTGATACCAACAGCGAGTTGTGTCGGGACGTCTTTCATTGAATGAACCGCGATATCTATTTTTTCGCTGAGCAGGTAAGCATCTAGCGTTTTGGTAAACACACCCTGCACTCCCATAGCATAAAGTGGTGTAACAAGATCTAAATCACCTTCACTTTTTACAGGGACTAATTCACTTTCAATGCCCTGCTCCTTTAATAATTGCTGCACCCGGGTTGCTTGCCATAGAGCAAGTTTACTGTCGCGGGTACCTATTTTTAAAACGCGGGCTTTCATTATAATATCTTTTCGGTCGAGTGGGCTACAAAATCATGTAAAGTTTCAATATAGGAACAACCAGGGGTCTGGTCTTGCTTGCGCATTCTGATGGCCAGGTTCTTGATCGCTTTTTTAATGGCATCCTCCTGCTGGCGATCATCCGTTGCCAATTCGGTTTGCAGGGATTGGAACCAGCTACAATGATGGATATCCATCATTGACTGCTTGGCTGCCCGGATAATCGGAACATTTCTACGCATTTGGAGCCATTCGTGAAATTCGTCCAGATATTCCTGTATAATCACCATAGCTTTGGGAACTTCTCCCTGTCGCATCTGTAAAGTGGCATCATTGAGTTTTGACAAATCGTCTACATTGACCAGTATAGAGTGCAGTCTGTTTTTGACAGATGGATCAATATTTTGCGGAACAGATAAGTCGATAAATATCTTTTTGCCAGCGGATTGTATATTCTTGGCATAAATAATAGGTTGAGGTGCATTGGTCGCTACAATGACAATATCTGCCAGGTTAACTTCCGATGCCAGGTTTTCATAATCCGCCGCCACTAAATTCAAGGCTATGGCAATTTCAAGCGCTTTATCATGACTTCTGTTGATCAGCGTTATGTCTTTGGCACCTAAATAGTCGATCAGGTTTTTACAGGTGTTTTTACCTATTTTGCCTGTGCCGATAATGACAATTTTCTTTTTATTTATATCTGAACAGTGTAAACGCAGGAACTTGATGGCGGCAAAAGCCACGGAAACAGTTCCACCGCTGAGCGCGGTCTGATTTTTAATGGCCTTAGAGGTCTGATAGACCGTATTGGAAAGTCTTTCCAGAAATGCACTGATGCAGCCGTGTGCTTTAGCAAACTTTACAGCTTGTTTAATCTGACCGACAATTTCATAATCGCCCAGTATCTGTGAATCCAGACCGGAAGCTACCTGGAAAAAATGTTCTATTGCAGCTTGCCCCTGTTTATGATAGGCCATCGACTGAAAGACTTCCGGATCGCCAATCGTTTCACTGCAGAGTAGATCGGTTAGGATGCTGAGCGTGGGTGCAATGCCGTATATTTCTGTTCTGTTACAGGTTGAGAGGACAAATAAATTGGTGAGCCCCATACCCGATGCTCTCACTAAAAGGTGTGCATATTGTTCATTGGATAAGGCAAATTGTCCGCGTACAGAAGTATCCGTCTTTTTGTAATTGATTCCTACTATGTGAAAATGTTCAATTTCCATTGGATGGGTGCCTGATTTGATATAAATGAAAGTCAGATGGACCTACGTAATACTTTGAACCAAAATATATATACGTAAATTTCTATGCATCTGGTTTTCACTGTGCAAAGGTAGTTATCAACAGGTGTGAAAAAAAATGAATTTGGTCATGCTAATGTCATATTTGGATATTGAAATAAAGGCTATGTGTTGATAATCAATAGCCTGACTTCTTGGCTGCTCAAATGTCCAATTTTCCTGTTGGCCATAAAGACTACAATTCAGGATCAACGAGCCCTGGATACAATTTTTTTATGTATGTCATAATAACACTTATTAAATTAGAAGCATGTTTAACAGTGTAAATGCTAAAACTTTCTAAAAATGAAAATTGCATTAAATAATTATTAAATGTATAACCATCTATTTATATTAAAGTTTGCTTTCCTTTAGATTTATTTGTAAAAATATTAGATAGCTTTTGGTTTTTAATTATAAGTTTATTCTACTTTAGTGCTTTAAAAGATAAAAGAAAGTTAACTAAAGTGGCAGTAAAGACAATTACTTATAAGCGGAGTATAATAAAGGAACTGTTTCTGGCAGGGACGCTCTCCTATGCTGAAATCAGCGAGCGCATTGGTAAGAGTCATTCACTAACCATGAAGATGGTCAGTGAAATGGTGGATGATGGGGTGTTGGTCGAAAAAGGCCTGGCGCCTTCCAGCGGTGGCCGCCGCCCACAAACACACTCCCTGAAAGCAGATACCTTTTATCTGATTGCAGTGGCGATGGATCAGTTTGTTTCCCGTATTGCCTTATTAGATGCCCACCGTGGTTATGTATTGCCCGAACAGCAGTTCGAATTAAAACTCGCAGGTAATCCCAAAGCCTTGTCTATACTTACAAAAAGTATTCAAACCTTTATTGAAGAAGCACCGGTTGCCAAAGAAAAAATATTAGGGATCGGAATGGGCATGCCTGGCTTTATCGATGCAGAGAAAGGTGCAAACTATACATTTTTAGGAACCAACGTTTCTGCACATATTCGTGAGGCAACGGGGTTACCCACATTTATTGAAAATGATTCCTCTACCATTGCCCTGGCTGAATACAAGTTTGGGCACGCCGCCGGCGAAAAAAATGCCATGATTCTGAATTTGAGTTGGGGTATAGGACTGGGGATGATCATAGATGCTAAGCTTTTCAGAGGTAATGAAGGTTTTGCAGGAGAGTTTAGCCACATCCCGCTTTTCAAAAATGGCAAATTATGCAGCTGCGGTAAAACGGGGTGTCTGGAAACTGAAACTTCCTTATCGTATATGCTGGACAAAGCAACCCAGGAAATCCGGGCCGGCAGGGCATCTTATCTATCGAATGTGTTAACAACGCAGCAGGATCATGAAGCTGAAGCAAAACAATTTATCCAGGCGGCCATTCATGGCGACTCACTGGTAATAGAAATTATTTCCGCTGTGGGGTATAATATTGGACGCGGAATCGCCATACTAATGCATCTGCTTAACCCCGGGAAAATTATATTGAGTGGTCGGTTGGCTGGAGCAGGCCGGGTTTGGTTGGCACCCATCCAACAGGCGATTAATGAATTCTGTATTCCGAAGCTGGTGAGTAATACAAAAATTGAAATTTCTACACTTGGACATGAGGCAGAAATTATCGGTGCGGCAACACTGGTCATTGAAAACATAAAACACTGTCCTCTTGATAGAATAATTGCTCGCAATGAGCATACCGGCTAACAGAAGAACCAAAGAAAAGCATCAGTTATTAAATGGTGTAAGGTCGTAAATACAATGTAACAATTTAAGAAAGCAAGCAAAAATCAAAAAAATTCTAATTCATCGAAAAAGAAGCGTTTATGAAAAAATCAAAACAGGGTTTTTTAAGAGTGCTACTGCTAATGTTGGCAGCTCTTTGCCTTCAGCACAGCGCCTTTGCACAAACCGGAGAAGTAACCGGGGTGGTGAAGAGTAGTGAAGGGACGCCACTCGTGGGTGTGGTCGTTTCGGTCAAAAACGGCCAGGAGAATGCACTTACCCAGGAGGATGGTCGTTTCAGTATTAAAGCCGGGGCTGATGCAACCCTGACTTTTTCTTATATTGGTTTTACCAATATAGAACAACCAGTCACAGCGTCTCCTATGGTCATTACCATGACACCGAATGAAGCTGCTTCAGCTGGAAGCGATGTTGTGGTTACCGCATTAGGTATTAAAAGAGAAAGTAAATCTCTCGGATATGGTGTTCAGGAAATTAAAGGCCAGGAGCTGGCCGATCGCCAGGAACCCAACGTAACCAATACATTGTCAGGTAAAGTAGCTGGCCTCCAGGTGATCAAATCAAGTAATGGCCCGGCCGGTTCTACAAAAATTGTTTTAAGAGGGTATAATTCGCTTACCGGCGACAACCAACCCTTGATTGTTGTTGATGGGATTCCCATTGATAACTATGCTGGTGTACCAAGAGGCGGAACCAATGACTACTGGAATCCTTCATTAGATATGGGTAACGGACTCTCCGATATTAATGCAGATGATATAGCCAGCGTCAGTGTTTTAAAAGGGCCTGCAGCTGCTGCCCTTTACGGTTCAAGAGCAGGAAACGGTGTCATCTTGATTACCACCAAGACAGGTAAAAAACAAGATGGGCTTGGTATTACGGTGTCTTCCAATTTTGGTTTTGAAAGCATTTTTACAAATCCGGACATGCAAAGTGGATATGGCCAGGGAGCTAACGGTATCGTGGACCCAACCAGTACAGAAAGCTGGGGACCGGAAATTAAAGGTCAGTCTTACGAAAAATGGGATGGAAGTAAATCCACTATGCAGGCATATGACAACCTGAGTAACTTTTTCAGTACTGGATTTAATAATAGTACCAATGTTTCATTTTCCCAGCAATATAAAAATACCTCAGTATATACTTCCTTTAATCGATTATACGATAAGAGCATGTTAGTGGGGTCAAAATATGTACGTACTAACCTTACTACCCGTGCAGTGAGCAAATTTGGTAAAGATGACCGTTGGACATTGGACACAAAAGTGCAGTATAGTAATTCAAATGCTCATAACAGACCCAACGGTGGTGTGAATGCAAATAATGCATATGCAGTTATGTATCAATTGCCTCGCAGTCTGGATATAAGGGATTTTGCAGGTGCCAGAGATAAATTTGGAAATATGACCTGGTATGATGTGCCTTCTGCCGCGGTAAATCCATACTGGGGTGCAAAGTATAATTTGAATAATGATGTGCGGGACCGGTTTTTATTAAATGCATCTTTAAAATACCAGTTCAATACTTGGTTAAATGCAGAAATTAAAGGGGGTGGTGATATGTATAATACCGCAACTCAATCAAAAGCCTATGCCGGAGGCCCCATCACCAATCTATTTGCCCAAGGCAAGAACTCGTTCAAAGAGACCAATTATAGTTTTCTGATCAATGCACAGAAGGACAATATTTTTGGAAAGCTTGGCGGACTTGTCAATGTGGGCGGTAATTTGATGGATCGTTCAATATCCTCCCTAAGCTCTAATTCAGGAAAATTAGTCGTACCGGATTTATTTACACTGAACAATGGCGTAGATAAACCATCTGTCAGTGAATCTTATAGTCATCAGAAAATAAATTCTATTTATGGTTCTGCACAGATCAACTGGGATGGCTATATCTTTTTAGATGGGACTTTCAGAAACGACTGGTCTTCTACCTTGAGTGAAGATAATCGTTCTTATTTTTATCCTTCACTTAGTTTATCCTATGTATTTACAGATATGATCCGTAAAACAGGCGGATCGGTTCCTTCCTGGTTTACTTATGGTAAATTAAGGGCCTCAACAGCGCAAGTAGGGAATAGCCTGAATCCATATCAATTATACAATACCTTTTCCATCGGAAAAGATCCAAACGGTAATATGACAGCGTCTACGGGCAATACTTATTTTGATCCGAATGTAAAAAGCGAGTTAATTAAGTCTTTTGAAGTGGGTACTGAATTGAAATTCTTCCAAAGCAGGGTAGGCCTGGATCTTTCCTGGTACAAAACAAATGCGACCAGACAATTATTAGCCATTGGGCAGGATCCATTAAGCGGTTATCCAAATAAAGAAGTCAATGCGGGTAATATCCAGAATACGGGATTTGAGGCGATTGTCAATGCGCGTATTATTGATAATCCTAATGCACTTAGCTGGGATATGGTCGTCAACTTCTCTACCAACAAAAACAAAATTGTTGCACTGACTCCAGATAATGATATTTATCCCTTAGGTGGTTATGATCGTGTTTCCATCGTAGCAGAGACGGGGAAGAATTATGGAGAAATATACGGTACTGCTTTCCGAAGAATTGAGGATAAAGCAAGTGAATTTTATGGAGAGCTGTATTTGGATGGGGCTGGTCTACCTAAAGCAACTTCAGATACCAGAGATCTGGGTAATCAACAGGCAGATTTTCTGTTAGGAACAACTAATAGCTTTTCCTACAAGAGCTTTAATCTATCCTTCCTGCTAGATGGCCGTTTTGGCGGGAAAATATTCTCAGGCACCTATGCAAGTATGGAGGAATCCGGTACAGCCGGCGTAACGGGAAACAGAGGAAAAATGACCGTAAACGGTGTAGTGGATGACGGTAATGGTGGATATGTAAAGAATACAACTGAAGTATCCACGGAGGATTACTGGAAAGCAGTACAAGCGGACAATATTGGTATTGTTGAAGCCAATTTATATGATGCAACGAATATCAGGTTAAGAAATGTTCAGTTGAGTTATCGCCTTCCGAACAAATGGTTACAAAAAACTGCTATTCAGCGAGCAAATGTAGGGATCTCCTGTAATAACGTATGGTTAATCAGCAGCCATTTGCATGGCATCGACCCGGAATCTGTCTATGCAACAGGTACGAATGCAGTAGGCTATGAAAATGGTGCACCGCCAACAACCAGAACCATTATGTTTAACCTAAGCCTTGGTTTCTAAACCTCAAAACAAATCAGTGATGAAAAATATAATTAAGCATACAATTAAATACACCGGTGGTCTACTGGCAGCTACGATATTTCTGGGCTCCTGCTCAAAATTTACAGAAATAAATACAGATCCAACAGCTGCTAGTGAAGACCAGGTTCAGGTCGCTTACCTGATCAATAATTCAATTATTGGGGCACAGATGAATCCCGATGTGGCTGAGCGTTCCTTTGTTTTATACTGGGAGGCTGCCGGCAGGCAGGTATCAGATTATGATGGGGGTGCCATTAATGTCGCCAATTACAATGATGGATGGACTTCGAACTATTTTAACGCTGCAGCTAGTTGGCTGACAAGGATCAATAAGGCGATTGAAGTGGCCCAAAAAAGAGTGGATACCAAGGAGAACCTTAAAGAGTATACCGCGAACCTTCTGGAAGTCGCCCGTATTTGGCGGGTTTATCTAATGAGTGAATTGACGGATAACTTTGGGCCTATACCAATTGAAGGCTTTAAAGCAGCAAATCCGGAATACGCCGATGTCAAAGATGTTTACTATTTTATGTTAGCAGAATTAAAAGACGCAACTTCTAAACTGGACTTAACCATTGTAAATCCGGAAGGGCTTGATAAGCAAGATCCAGCATTTGGATATAATTATACCAAATGGAAAAAATACGGGAACTCCATGCGTTTGAGGCTGGCGATGCGGTTGTCTGAAGTCGATAAGGCTAAGGCCCAGGCAGAGTTCGAGGATGCTGCCAAATCGATGGATTTTCTGATAACGGATTTGAGTGATAATTTCCAGGTGCAGGAAAAGGACGGCTGGGATGACCTGACGGGGGTGATGAGCCGGTCATGGGATACACAGCCATTATCGGTTACTTTGTGTAATCTGTATGTTGGGCTGGGTGGAGTGAAATCAGCAGACCAACTTGGTGCCGCATTTGATGCCTATATCAAACCTGCTAACTGGATGGGTGAAAGGTATTTGGATTATTTTGCGACTATGAATAATGACCCGCATGCTGGTTATTGGTTAAACGGGTTACCTTATACAATTGATCCACGTGCCTACAAAGCATATAGCATACCCGGAGATATTACCAATCCTAATTATCCTAAACAAAATGGGGATTATGATCTGATTTCCATTCGTGATCTCAAGAAGAAAGTAGCGGATACACTTCAGACCGTGAAGAAAATAGATGCTAAATACAGTTGGAATGCACGTATCGATGGTGCCTGGGGAGATAAAGACCAATTAAATCAATTGGTTAACTACGGTGGAACTTTGCCACGCATTAATATGCAATTCAGAAACAGTACCCAAAAGCGGATATTTTTTGCACCTTGGGAAACTTACTTCCTTTTGGCTGAAGCGAAGGTTCGTGGATGGAATACGCCGATTTCGGCTAAAGTCGCCTATGAGGATGGTATTAAGGCAAGTTTTGAATATTGGGGCATTAGTAGTTATTTAACCACCTATCTGAACTCAACAGGCTATAATCGCTGTGGTACATCTGTGAGCTGGGATAACACAACAGAGCCACCTACGTCTATTGCAATGCAATACAAAGATGGGCTTACCGGTGTGGCAGGAACAGTCAATATGAAATATCCTGTGAATGGTCTGTATAAAGGCGGCGCCGTGAAAAATGATCTTCTGACCAAGATTATTACGCAGAAGTTTATTGCACAGGTGCCCTGGTTACCGCTTGAATCATGGAGTGATCATCGCCGGTTAGGATTGCCGTTCTTTGAAAACCCTACTGTGGAAAAAGCTATTTCTACATTACCGGCACTGACTTCGTCCAATTATATGACATCCAATATCAAATTTTTACCACAGCGTCTCAGGTATCCTTCCGGGTTGAAAAATCAGAATCCGAAGGGTTACCAACAGGCAACTGGCTTTTTAGGTGCTGGCGGCGATGAGATATTAACACCGCTATGGTGGGCGCAGCATTAGACAACTGCCAACATGAATATGAGAAGGATTTAAACGTGAGACAGGAATTACAAGAGGAGATGCAATCATTGCATCTCCTCTCTTGTCTTATCTATGTTGCAATGAAGCGTACTGGTAATATTTTGGACAATATGATAGAACGCTCCATATTATTACCTTTCGTCCCGCCGTGGTTGGGATACATTATCAGTGCCATCAGCTATTATCTATATTACAGCCAGCAATAAACTGGACAGGGAAAGTTGGACGGTGATAGGAGTAGGAAATAAATGGTGGGGTGCGTTTCATAAACATATATTGTACTAAACCTATCGGTAACTCAGCGAAGATTATTTAGTCCCTCAGTCTTTTTTCCAATGGATAAAATAACAGGTTATATGCTGGTGCAGAATAACAAAGATAGTATAGATTTTAAACCATATTCCTATTGGAAAGAAAGAGGCATAGCTAAGTAATCATTCGATGTGATCTCGTATGTCCACCCTTTGTTTTACAATTTCAATATGGACTGGTAGACAGAATGGAAGTTTTTTGATAGTCATATCATAAATCCATAGGTCAGTAGAGAAACAGGGAACTATTCTTTTGTCGATCCCGCGCTTACTTTTAAAGCTTCTGGGTGCTGGCTTCGGCCACGTACTGCCTGAATTCTGCCAAAAGCCCCTGGCCGTAATTTTTCAAAGAGTCCCAGGTATGGGGATACATGGTATCGGTGCCGGCACGGACCTGTTCTTTTACCTGATAGGTAACATCTGTGCGGTTATCCCGTTTTGATTTTCCTTTTGCTGCACTTTTGTCAAAGGTTAATTGATGTAGATTTAGCCTGATGACCTGATCTTTAAAATCAAAAGAAATAAGTGCTGTATAATAGAGCGGCTGAGGTATCTGCTGGTCGTCAATCTTAAAATGAACTTCAGCATTTAGCTGGCCTTTCTCCGGGTCGTCTAACTGGTATTTCCGGGTCTGAAATGTCTGTTCAAGCCAGTTTTTAGCCAGACCATAATAATCTTCCTGTAGGAAGCTGGCGGCTGTGTCTAATTGCTGGAAGGCTATTTCACCACCTACGACCGGCAATTCGAAGGCGTTGCCACGGATAAACTGTGCCTTTGCAGGAAAAATAGAGAGCGTACTGATCATTAATATACCGGAAAGAACAAAAAGGCACTTCATGAAAAATAAATTTCTATTTAAACGCAAAAGTGTCGGTTTTATTTTGCAAATAGGTTAGTAACCCCGGTAGCCTCCATATCCACCGCCGTAACCGCCCCCGTAGCCACGGTTATTATTACGCCGCTGTTCGGATTGTTGGTTATATTGCTCCTGCCTTTGTTTTTCCTGTTCATCCTGCCGCTTTTTCTGTCTGGCTTCAAAACCCTCCAGCCTTTCCAGCTCAGAAACGGAGAGCAGGGCACCTAAATGCATGTATTTATCATTTTCAAGCATTCCATATCTGACTTCCTTATCCTCTTTGGAAAGGCTTTTGTCATCAGATATTTTCATTTTCTTCAGCAGGAATTGAATCTCAAGTGCCGACACTGTATCTCTTTTCTCCTTCGGTATCTGTACAGAGTCACCCAGAATTTTACTGTAATGCGTTTTAAAAGCCATTAATTGTTCCGCCGTAGGCGTATTGTCCTTGTTCTTCTTAGAACGTTTATGTCTTTGACCAAACGACAACAGACTAAAAGCAAAAATAAAAAGGGCTAACAGCGCAACGATCTTTTTCATATCGAGAGAATAAAATGGGAAATAAATTACCTAATAACTGTAAAAATAGAAAAAGCGATGCAAACCTCAAAATAGACTTAAAGTTGCACCGCTTTAACCGGAATTTGAAAAGGAAGCATTTATCTCAATCCTATTGTTCGGACATGATTATGCCCAGCATTTTTACACTAAAATGAGGTTTGCAACTGATCTTTTATTGTTGATCAGGAACCACTTGTGGCGTTTTCATTTTGCGTCCGCCACGGTCACCGCGCTGTGCACGTCTGTCTTTCATACTTTTTTCAATAATAGCTTTTTGTTCGGGCGTATAAATAGCCTGCCTTGCATCATTGTTTTTCTTAAACAGATCGCGGTATGCCTGTTTTTTCTGATCGTCAGACAGATTAGTATTATTTTTAATATCGCCCCGATCTTTTCTGAAAGAATCACTTATTGCCTTCAGCTTGGTCTCTTGATCGGCCGTAAGGTTCAGTTTTTTGTTAAGTTCAGCTCTTTGACCCATCATCCTGTCACCACCGCGACGATTTTGCATATGCTGTCTTGGCGTAGTCGCTGAGGTGTCAGTACTTTGTGCCTGGGAGGCTGCTGCGAATATAAACAGTGCGCAACCCATCATTAGTATTTTTTTCATCTTTTGAACGTTTAAAATTTTAAAATTTTTTATTTCGCAAAGGGAAATTCCTTTACGAATGTACCGTTAATAGATGGCACAGGATGACAGGAGTTTAGTGCCTATTACCGCTTTTCGGCCAAATAGGGCTTTTAACAAGTGAAGTTGGCTTAAAAAGCATTTAGGCGAGCTGGTTTGAATAGATAAATTGACCAGATGTCCCGATTTCAATACCGGATACGGTATGTTTAAACGCTTAAAGGCGCGTTTTCAACCGGGGAATCATCTGATTTTTCCAGGAAGTGAAGTCACCCTGGATAATATGGTTACGCGCTTCACCTACCAGCCATAAATAAAAGGCTAGGTTTTGCAAACTGGCAAGTTGCCCGGCTAGCAATTCTTTTGCGACAAATAAGTGCCGGAGGTAGGCTTTCGTATAATAATTGCTTGATTCACAGGGAAATCCCGGATCGATAGGCGTATAGTCAGTTGCCCATTTCTTATTTTTAATATTAATAACACCTGCAGTGGTAAAAAGCATGCCGTTGCGGCCATTGCGGGTGGGCATGACACAATCAAACATGTCGACACCCAGGGCAATGCCTTCCAGTATATTCCAGGGGGTGCCAACGCCCATCAGGTAACGGGGTTTTTCTACCGGCAGGTAATCACAGCAAAGCTCCGTAAATTCATACATTTTCTCCTCTGGTTCTCCTACGGAGAGCCCGCCGATCGCATTGCCAGCTGCTTCTTTGGAAGCTACAAAAGAGGCGGAGGCGATCCTTAGATCCCGGAAAGTGCTCCCTTGAACGATGGGAAACAGATTTTGGCTGTAACCATATTTATCAGGCGTTTCAGCCAGGCGGCTAATACAACGGTCCAGCCAGCGGTGGGTCAGTTCCATGCTTTGTTTGGCATAAGTATATTCACACCCTGCAGGTGGGCATTCATCGAAGGCCATTATAATGTCCGCACCGATACTGCGCTGGATATCCATCACCTTTTCCGGTGTGAAGAGATGGCGGCTCCCATCTATATGCGATTGAAATAGAACACCTTCTTCCTTAATTTTCCGGGTACCGGCAAGGGAAAATACCTGATAGCCACCACTATCGGTTAAAATAGGATGGTGCCAACCATTAAACTGATGGAGCCCGCCAGTGCCTTCTAATATTTCGGTCCCGGGGCGCAGGTATAAATGATAGGTATTGCCTAATATAATCTGGGCCTTGACAATATGTTCCAACTGTTGCTGATTAACAGCTTTGACACTACCCGCCGTACCCACCGGCATAAAGATCGGTGTCTGGATCTGACCATGGTCGGTCGTCATAACTCCTGCACGTGCTTTAGAGTGGATGTCTTTGCTTTGGAGACTAAATTGCAATTTTGCCATGGCGCGAAGATAATTTAAGCAATTGAAATTTGTTGCAATTGACCCCTCCAATGGAATAATCTATTTGAGAGGTACCGGTATTTAGGAAAGAATTGGGGGTAAATAATAATTAAGAAAAATAATGTATCTGTTTTTTTCAATTGTATTAATTTTAGGTACATGGAAAATATCACGCTGGTTATAATTTTATTATTTGTCATTACCTTTTTGGGGATTCTGAGCAAAAGGTTCAAATTTCCTTTCCCCATTGTATTGGTGGTCTTCGGTGTATTAATAAGCCTGGTGCCTGGTTTGCCCGGAATGAAAATCTCCCCGGAAGTCGTCTTTATTTTATTTTTACCCCCCTTACTCTATCATGCCGCCTGGAAGACCAGTTGGCACGACTTCCGAACGGCCATCCGTCCAATCAGTCTGGCCGCTATTGGCCTGGTAATATTTACCACCTGCGCTGTAGCCTTTGTGGCCCATTGGCTGATTCCAGCCTTTAGCTGGCCACTCGCTTTTTTACTTGGGGCAATTATATCGCCCCCCGATGCGGTTTCTGCGACAGCCGTCACCAAAGGTTTGGGTTTACACCCGGGTTTATTAACTATTTTGGAAGGGGAAAGCCTGATTAATGACGCCAGCGCGCTGATTGCTTATCGGTATGCCCTCGCCGCTGTATTGGCTGCCAATTTTATTTGGTGGCAGGTCGGATTGAACTTTTTATATGTTGCCGCAGTAGGTATCGGTATTGGCTGGTTGATAGGGCTGGTAATGAAACTCATTCATAAGAAATTTGTATGTGACCCGGTTATTGATGTCACCCTGACTTTTCTGACGCCCTATACCTCTTATTTATTGGCGGAACATTTTCATGCTTCAGGCGTTTTGGCGGTTGTCACCACGGGCCTGTATCTTTCTTTTCGCTCCAGCGAAATCTTTTCTCACCAGAGCCGGATTATGACGGATTCAATTTGGGACGTTGTGATGTTCATCCTGAATGGATTGATTTTTATCCTGATTGGACTGCAATTAAGAACCGTTTCGCAGGGGTTGGGTGATTACTCGATGTCCAGTCTGATGGTATATGGTTTGTCCATAAGCCTGTTGGTTATCCTGATTCGTTTTATGTGGATACTTCCCTCACTTATCTGGCCTGACCGGATCGGCCGTAGCATATACGGGACCAAAGGTTATGAGCGCAAAAACCTGGTAATTTTTGGATGGTCAGGTATGCGTGGGATTGTTTCTATGGCGGCTGCCATGGCGCTTCCACTCAGCTTTACAGGCGGTGCGGAGTTTCCGCATCGCAATCTGTTGATATTTCTGACATTCTGTGTTATTCTGACCACGCTTGTGTTATTAGGGGTAACCCTGCCCTGGCTGATCAGGTTTTTGAAATTGGAGCCTTACTCGGTTGTAGCCGAGGAATATGAGGTGAGGACAAAAATTGTAACCCATGCAATAGACGAGATTGAAGAAAAATTTTCATTATTGCCAGATGAACTATTGAGCAATATCAAAAGCAAATACGAAGTAAAATATAACCGGCTGCAAAAAACGGAGCTGCCTTCTAATTATTTCGGGAAAGGAAAAACATTATCCAGTGCGGTTTTTAATCAATATTCTAAATTACAACTTGATTTGCTGGATGTTGAAAGAGGCAGTATCCGGCAAATGCACCTGGCTGGCACGGCCAGCGAATCCATCTTGCGCAAGATGGAAAGGGAGCTTGATATTGAGGAAATGCGACTTCGCATGGAGATGTACAATGCCTGATTTAGCCGGATAGAGTGCTTTATAAAGATTAAAATTATTGATACTCACAATTTTAAATCTATTTTATAAAAAGACGAAGCATCTTAGGTTAGTACTTACACTAATTCTTTAACCACATTATAAATTGTACTGGATTTTCCGAGTGTATAATAATGGAGCACAGGGACCCCAAATTGCTTGAGCTCCCGACTTTGCTGAACCAGCCAATCAATGCCTACCTGTTCTGCTTCCTGGTCAGTCTTTGTCTTTAGCATGGCATCAGATAGTTCAGTGGGGATATGAACATGGAAAATGCTAGGCAGAATGGTCAATTGTTTTTTGTTCGTAAGGGCCTTGAGCCCTGGAATGATGGGTACATGAATGCCGGCCGCCCGGCAATCTTTTACAAATGAAAAGAATTTCTGGTTATCAAAGAACATCTGGGTCATGATATACTGCGCCCCGGCATCGACTTTCGCTTTCAGCCATTTGAGATCACTCTCATAATTAGGGGCCTCAAAATGCTTTTCCGGATAGCCCGCGACTCCCATACAGAAATTGGTATTGACACCACCCTGGATATTCTCATCTAAATAAATACCGTGATTCAGGTTAGACACCTGCTTTAGTAAGTCAAGTGCGAATCTGTGTCCGCCTTTTTCTGCCTCAAATCTGGTTTCATTTTTTGCGGCGTCCCCTCTTAGGATAAGTGCATTATGCACACCCAAAAAGTTCAGATCGATCAGCGCATCTTCTGTGTCGGGCTTTGTAAATCCGCCGCAAATAATATGGGGTACAGCGTCAACGCC
>DATJDF010000260.1:0-8673 GCA_035497555.1 Arachidicoccus sp.
ATACACAAATGATGACGCTATCCAGAAAAAATGCGCACAAATGGTTGCCGGTACTTGCGGTTTCGCTGGTGCTGCCCTTTTATGCACAGCAGGCAGCAGCACAGCAACCTAAAAAAGTTTCAACAACCGCTGTAGATAAAATGACCAAAACCTCTTTTCAGATTTCGGATCCCTGGGACGCCCGCTATGATGTTCGGGCAGATGTCGTAATGGTCTATGGCGTTAACGACGGGGGTGGGCATTTTGAACAGCGTGTGAAAGGCTGGCGTGACAAAGGCTACAATGTACAATTCATGACAGGTTCGGCCTGGGGTCAATATAAGGACTATTTTTTAGGGCAGTATGATGGAAAGGAGCATTTTGATGAAGGCCAGCAAATGAAAAACGGTGAAACCATATGGCATGGTCATAATGTCCCTTATGTAGTGCCGACTTTAAATTTCCTGGGCTATCTTAAAACACATATCAAAAGGGCAATTGACGCCGGAGTTACAGCCATCTATCTGGAGGAGCCTGAGTTCTGGGCACGAAGCGGTTATAGCCCGGCGTTTAAAAAGGAATGGCAGGATTTCTATCATAGTGCCTGGCAGCCGGAAGATAGTTCTCCTGAAGCGACCTATCTGGCATCCAAACTAAAATATCATCTTTATTATCGGGCACTGGATACTTTGTTTACCTATGCCAAACACTATAGCCGAAGCAAAGGACATGAAGTAGGCTGTTTTGTTCCTACGCATTCGTTGATTAATTATTCATCCTGGCAAATCGTTAGCCCGGAAGCCAGTCTGGCCAGTCTAAAAAATGTGGATGGCTATATTGCACAGGTCTGGACCGGCACCGCAAGGGAGCCGGTATTCTATAACGGCATTAAGAAAGAAAGGGTTTTTGAAAATGCCTTTCTGGAATATGGTTCCATGGTTTCTATGACGGCACCAACCCATCGCAAGGTCTATTTTCTGACGGATCCAATTGAAGACCGGGCCAGGTCCTGGGATGATTATAAACGTAATTATCAGGCAACTTTTGCGGCGCAATTAATGTATCCGCAAGTTGCGGACTATGAAGTCATGCCTTGGCCGAGCCGTATTTATCTAGGGAAGTTTAAGATGGAAGGCCAGCAGGAGAAACAACCCATATCGCCGGCATATGCTACCCAAATGCAAATTATGGTGAATGCCTTACAACAAATGCCTGTTTCTGATGAGCAAATAAGTGGTTCAAAAGGAATTGGTGTTTTGGTGGGTAATTCCATGATGTTCCAGCGCTTTCCTACCCATGCGGGTTATGAGGATCCACAGCTGTCCAATTTCTATGGAATGGCCTTGCCGCTTTTAGAAAAAGGTATTCCTGTAGAAACCGTTCATATGGAAAACCTGGGCTACCCGGCATCTCTCGCCCATATAAAAGTCCTGATAATGAGTTATGCCAATATGAAGCCACAGCGATCTATTACACATAAATACCTGGCTAAATGGGTTCGGGCTGGTGGTCAGCTTATCTATTATGGAGAAGATGCAGATCCGTTTCAGTCAGTTAAAGAGTGGTGGAATACAGAGGGAAAAAATTATTCGGCCCCTTCCCAGGATTTGTTCCATCAGCTGGGTCTTGACTATAAAAAAGGACAAGAAAAGTATAAAGTTGGAAAAGGTCAGGTATGGATCGTTCGTAAAGATCCAAAGCATCTGGTAATGCAGCCGTCTGGTGACAGTGCTTTTTTAAACAATGTAAGGGAAGCCTACCAGAAAGGCAATCAAGCTGTTGGCTCAGCTGCCCTACAATATAATAATTACTTTATGGTCAAAAGAGGCCCCTATGTAATAGCCGCTGTGCTGTCAGAATCAGAAAACCAAAAGCCACTTTTAATAAAGGGTAATTATGTTGATCTCTTTGACCCGGAATTACCCGTAATGCATAATGTGGAGTTGGCCCCGGGCAGGCAGGTCTTGCTCTATGACCTGAACAAAATTGATAAAGATTATCCCCGCGTCATAGCTGTTGGCGGACGAGTAACGGATAGTATTCGTCTTAAGAGCAGTCGGGAGTTTTCATTCGAAGTGAAAGGCCCTGAAGGCACGGTTAATAGCATGCGCATTGCACTGCCGGCACCGCCCAAGAGCGTTCGTCTTAATAAGCCTAGTTTGCAAATTATTAAAAAGTTATGGGATGAACAGTCCCATACTTTGCTCCTTAAATTTAATCATGTAGATGGCGGTGTTCATGTGGCCATACAATGGTAATTTCCATTTAAAATCCAAACCGATAAGTGACTTATGCGTAAATTTTTTTGGCTATTTTCGATATTATTGGCAATCCTCCACCTGAATACAGCCCGGGCGCAATCTAAGCTGTCTTCGCCTGCAGATTTTGTCAATGTTTTTTTAGGTACTTCCGGAGATCACGGACAGTTATCGCCTGCGGCTGCATACCCGTTTAGTATGTTAAGCATCCTGCCGCAGACCTACCCTTCTATACACACTGGTTATGAATATTACGCCAAGAAGTTTATCGGGTTTGCCCATAGTTGTTTTGAAGGGGTTGGGTGCCAGGGCAGTGGGGCCAATTTACTGGTAAAACCTTTTATTGGCGAGAACCCGGCAACTTGCGATTTAATTAGAAAAAACCAGACCGGGAGCCCGGGATTTTACAGCGTTGCTTTCGAAAATGGGATTGATGCAGCTTTTACAGTAGGAAGAAGAGAAGGTATACATGTCTATCATTACCCTGTTTCAGACAAAACCGGCAATAGGCGGGAAAAAGGGAGAGGTTTGTATTTTGATCTTAGTCATAGCCGTGCTAATGGGTTTGTCGCAGAAAAACATACTTACGATGATAAAAGTCTAAGTGGCTGGATTCAGTCTGGTACTACCTGTAGTGTGGGTAAATATAAAATTTATTACCATATTGTCTTTAATAAGCCAGTAAAATGGGACTCAGCAGGCGGCGACCACCGGTTGATTGCAAGATTACCAGAGAACACAGAGGCCTTGGAACTCAGGATTGGCTGGTCCTCAACAGATGCTTCCTATGCTGAAGCGGCAGTAGATGATAAAAGCTTTGCTGCGGTTCGGTCTGAGACCCGTAAAGCATGGAATGAAGCATTAGGGCGCATTCAGATTACTCCTTCGACTAAAATCGGAAATGGTGGCGGTGGTAAGGCTGCTGTGAAAGAGGAAGCGGAATTGCACCCGCATGCAGCGCTTTTTTATTCATTGCTCTACCGGGCCATTCAATCTCCTTATGAGATCTCGGAAACGGATGGCTCCTATAGAACGACAAATGGAAAACTTGTGAAATCCGGGCGGCCGCAGTATAGCGGCTGGTCTGTCTGGGACAATTATAGAACCCAGCTGCCGCTACTCTCCCTTGTCTATTCAAACAGATATAGCGACATTGCAAACTCCCTGGCTGCTCTGTATCAGAATGGTAAAAGGGATTATGCGACCCAGAATGAACCGACTAATACTGTTCGGACGGAGCACGCCGTCGTTGTGTTACTGGATGCAATCAGAAAAGGATATAAAGTAGATTTGATACCCATAATAGACTCGATCAAAAAAGAGGTGGATGGACTGGACTTTTCGCATCCGGATAAGGCATTGGAAAGTAGTTATGATACCTGGGCACTTAGTGAACTATATGATCATTTGAAGCGGCCTGAACTGAGCCGGCAATATAGAGATAAGGCGCTCCAATACAAAAAATACTGGAAAGCAGATTTTAGTGATCTGCATAAAAAAGATGTCGACCGGATGCAGGCACGCGGAATGTATCAGGGCACCATCTGGCAGTACCGTTGGTTGGTTCCTTATGATATGAAAGGACTTATTGAACTAGCCGGGGGTGAAGCGGCGTTTGAAGAACAACTCGACACATTTTTTGACAACGATTATTACAGCCAGGCCAATGAACCCGACATAGAAGCGCCTTCTCTCTATAATGTAACCAATGCCGCCTGGAAGTCACAGGCCCTGATGCAAGGTTACGGCTTAGACACTGTTGTGCAATATTATTTTAATGATAACAGTCGCGGTATCGACCCCGTGGTAGGACCTGTCTATCAGAACCGGCCCAGGGCTTTTTTGCGCACCATGGATGATGACGGCGGTGCCATGTCATCATGGTTCGTTTTTGCTGCCAGTGGTCTGTTTCCCGCATGTGTTGGCGAGCCGGTTTATTATCTGAGTGTTCCTTTCTTTGAACAGCTCAAAATGGCAACAGGTAATGGCAAGGGATTTGAAATACGTGTCCGAAACTTTGCACCGGGACATGTCTATATCGATAAAGTATTGCTCAACGGGAAACAGCTCCATCAGAATTATCTCACCCAGGCACAAATCGAGCAGGGCGGATCACTGGTAATAGTTGCCAGTGCAAATCCGAACAAGAGATTCCCTGAAAAGCGCTGGATCAGTGCCATTGACTAAAACAATCCCGGAAGAAATAGAAATCACCGTAAGTTGAATGGCTTTTGTTATATTTGTATTGAAAGGGATTTTGAGGTGAGATCTCCCTGAAAGGACGCACAGCTGATGTGGACATACGCATATTTGCGGGGGTGATTACGATACAAATAGCGGGCAAATAATTTAATTCAATACGATGGACCTAAATTGGATACTCATCTGGGAGATCTGCTATAGTATGCTGCTGGTAGTTGTCTGCCTGAAAGTTGTTTATGATACAGGTTCCAATAGCAAAGCGCTGGCCTATTTATTTGCGGTTATTTTTTTACCCATTTTAGGTATGGTTTTTTATTTTTCCTTTGGGACGAGCTATCGGAAGCGGAAAATATATTCCCGAAAATTACTGGCAGATGACTCGCAGTCCTCAAAACTGGAAAATGCAATTCAACAAAAAGCAAGAAATGTTATCGCTGGCGGTAATGCCGTCGTACAGGCGCACAAAGGCATCGCCCGGTTGTTGGTAAAAGAGAATCTTAGTCCGCTCACCGGCAACAATCAGGTTGAATTGCTACTCAATGGCGAAAAGAAATTCCCTAAAGTTTTAGAAGCCTTAAAAGCAGCAAAGCATCATATACACCTGGAGTACTATATTTATGAAGATGATGAGATTGGAAAGGCGATTGAAGAAGTACTGAAACAAAAAGCAAAGCAAGGGGTGGAAGTGCGCTTAATTTATGATGATTTTGGCAGTCGTTCCATCCGTAAAAAGCTGGTGCCAAGATTAAGGGCTTGTGGTGTGGAGGCCTACCCATTTTATGAAATTATATTCCTTGCACTCGCTAACCGGCTTAATTATCGTAATCATCGTAAACTGATTGTTATCGATGGTGAAATTGGATTCATCGGCGGTATTAATGTCAGTGATGGTTATATTAACGCAGCATCAACAGGTCGGAAAAGGAGAAAATGGATAAAGAAGGGCAAGCGTAAATTGTACTGGCGTGATACCCATGTTCGCCTGGAAGGGTCAGCGGTCCATTATTTACAGCACCTGTTTTTGTGTGACTGGAATTTCTGCGCTAAACAGAGTATTGCGCCGGAAGAAGAATATTTTCCTAAATTAAGGGAGCGGCGTCCAGGGGATAAATATGTTCAGATTGCGGCCAGTGGCCCCGATTCAGATAATCCGACCATTTTATTTGCGTTATTACAGTCCATCCATCTGGCAACAAAAGAATTACTTATCACTACGCCTTATTTTATACCTGAACAGGGCATTATTGATGCCATCCGTATCGCGGCATTGTCGGGCGTAAAGGTGAAATTACTGGTACCGGGTAAATCCGATTCAAGGATCGTGAATGCGGCCGCAAGATCCTATTACGGCGAACTCCTTGATGCCGGAGTGGATATATATTTATATCAGAAAGGGTTTGTTCATGCAAAAACTGTCGTTGTTGATAAAGGCTTGACGGTGATCGGATCGGCTAATATGGATTACAGAAGCTTTGATCTGAATTTCGAGGCCAATGCAATTATCTATGACGAAGAATTTGGAGAGCAGATGGCCCGGACTTTTTATACGGACTTAGAAGGATCCATAAAAATAGATGCGTTTTTATGGGAAGAACGGCATTGGTATTTAAAGCTGCTGGAGAAAACCGTAAGGTTAATTGCGCCATTACTTTAACGATCAAACATCCCGATTTATTCGGATGCACTAGCTAAGGAGGAAGCGCTCAAAGCAAAATAGATTAATAGAGAGGGAAACTACTGCCTGTTATTTTGCTGAAAACAGGCTACATTTGTGAGACTGATTTCAAAAAATATTAAAAGCTTTAAAGTCATGCAGCGTACCGTAGTAGGAAATAACCATAGCATCAAAATGTTGAAAATTCTTGCTCAGTCATTTTTACTGCTGCTGCTGATAACTTCTTTTCAGTCTACGAAGGCACAGGATGCAACTTCCAATCCGAATAGTGATGATTTTACCTGTGGCCCGTTACAACTGATAAACCATGACTTTGCTTTTACAGAAGGGCCCGTGTCGGATAAAGCGGGCAACGTATTTTTTACCGACCAGCCCAATAACCGTATTTGGGAATATGATATTAAAGGGCAGTTGTCTATCTTTATGGAACCTGCAGGGCGGGCAAATGGAATGGATTTTGACCAAAAAGGAAACTTAGTTGTATGTGCAGATGAGCACAATGAAATCTGGTCCATTGACCGGGATAAGAAAAAAGAAGTTTTATTAAAATCCTATAATGGAAAGCTGCTAAACGGACCCAATGATCTTTGGATTGATGCCCATGGTGGCATTTATTTCACGGATCCATATTATCAACGTAAATACTGGACGAGGACATCAACAGAGCAGGATAAGCCCTGCGTGTATTATCTGCCAAAAGGTGCAAAAAAAGCCATTAGAGTGAGTGAACTTCTTCAAAAGCCTAATGGACTTGTGGGTTCAGCAGATGGTCGGTATTTATATGTTGCAGATATAGAAGGGCACAAAATTTATCGGTTTGAGACGGGGAGAAAAGGTGGTTTAACTAATCCCGTTGTTTTAATTGACCAAGGAGCGGACGGCATCACGACGGATCAGAATGGACATCTTTATCTTTCCGGCAATGGCGTCTTTGTTTTTAACAGTGAGGGGCAATTATTAAAGCATATCCCGGTAGACGAACCCTGGGTGGCCAATCTGGGTTTCGGCGGTAAAGAGCACAAGCAATTATTTATAACCGCCTCAAAAGGTCTATATGTTTTGCCTACCAATCAAACCGGCCTGACTAATTAGACCAAGTACCCTTATTTGCCTGTTTCTGTGCCTGGAGCATTGAAAATAGCAAATAAGGGTACTGCCTTTACTGAAAGAAAGGCCCAAAATTATTAAGCCCATATATATTCTTCAACATTCTGTAATCCACTGCGGACTTGTGATTTAGGGAAGCAGTGGATTTTTATGTCGGCTCCTTTGTTAATTATTTGGTTTTTAGGCCCTGTAGGATTTTCCTATAGTGAAAATGACCTTTGAATATTTTGTAATTTCAGGGGCTGAAAAAGTTTATTTTCAAAAGCAGCTGGATCTCTTGTTGATTTTAGGATTCCAGGCTGCCTTTATCTGACGAACAAAATGAAGAAAAAATTATGCCTAAGCAATTAAAAGATATTCCA
This sequence comes from Arachidicoccus sp., assembly GCA_035497555.1. Classification (GTDB taxonomy): domain Bacteria; phylum Bacteroidota; class Bacteroidia; order Chitinophagales; family Chitinophagaceae; genus Arachidicoccus. The sequence goes on from DATJDF010000260.1 coordinate 7,584, forward strand.
TTTAGTGTACTCGATCTTGCACCTATCGTTGAAGGCGCTACCGCGGGAGACGCATTTGCCAGAAGCCTTGCACTCGCAAGGGCTGTGGAACAAATGGGGTATAAAAGGGTTTGGTACGCCGAACATCATAATATGGAAAATATCGCCAGTTCGGCAACCTCCATCCTGATTGGTTATATTGCTGCCGGGACGGAGAAGATTATTGTAGGTTCCGGCGGGATAATGCTGCCCAATCATGCACCTTTAATAATTGCAGAACAGTTTGGAACCCTGGAGTCGCTGTTTCCAGGCCGGATTGATCTTGGACTTGGTCGGGCACCGGGCACTGATCAACTGACTTCAAGAGCACTACGGCGTTATAATCAGGCAGTGGATGGATTTCCAAGTGATGTTGTTGAGCTAAGGGACTATTTTACCGGTGAAGCAACCGGCAGTCCGGTTAAAGCCATTCCCGGCCGCGGGTTAAATGTCCCAATCTGGCTGCTGGGCTCCAGTACCTTTAGCGCTCAGTTAGCCGCCATATTAGGAATGCCCTTTGCCTTTGCCAGTCATTTTGCTCCCGCACATTTAAATGAAGCATTGAAAATATACCGGGACCAATTTAAACCATCTGAAAGTTTAAAGGAACCATATGCATTAGCCTGTGTAAATGTGATTGCTGCACCGCAAGAAGTTGAGGCAACCAGGCTGGCTACCTCATTTTTTCAAATGGCCCGGGGTATCATTACTAATGAGCGTAAACCATTACAGCCACCGGTAGATACCATGCAAGGCATTTGGAGTGAATACGAAGAGGCGGCGGTTATGCATATGATGGAATATGCTTTTATCGGCGATCAAGCAGGTATACATACGCAACTGGAAGCATTTTTAGAGATGACACAGGTCGACGAATTAATGATCACCACCCACGTATATGATAACCAGGCCCGGATCCGGTCTTATGCGCTTATCGCACCCTTTTTCAAAAAATAATAGGTAATGTTATCGTAATGGTTTCATCTGTGAATTATCTGGTGCTGCATTTGGATTTTATTAAGATGAAAATGAGGTGATTATATTGAAAATTTCATTTTAATTAAGAAAAACC
>DATJDF010000261.1:0-4598 GCA_035497555.1 Arachidicoccus sp.
AGATAAGAAAAATGCCTGCAATTTGATTTTTGATTTCATTTTCTGAGAGAAATTTCAATAGCATAGATGCGCCCAATGAATGCCCAACTAGAATAACTTCGCTGTTAATTTTTGAAATTTCTTTACCAATTTGCTGCGGCCAACCAAAATCGGCTTTGGATTCGTCGGTTTGCAGGAGGGGATAATAAACGTGGTAGGCCTTTCCTAAATACTGTTGTAAGGAGGATGCCAATTTTGCATCCGCCTCAAATCCCTTTTCACCACCACCTTGTATGAACAGTAACTCTTTTTTCATAGTATTACACTAAGGTAAATGATTTAAATTGATGAGCTTTCAGCCATGTCGGTGAATTTGACTTCACTGGGTTATTGGTAAGTAAATTCGATCTATAGTAGATTACCCTTAATATATATTGATTTAACCGAGCAAATTTTAAGTGAAATGAAAGAAAGCTCATTTAAATTAATCTGGACGCTATTTCACTGCATCGAACTTATTAACTAATTTTGGGTATTGATTCAAAAATAGAAGATCCGATTTATAATTATGGTACATTCCTTTTTAATGATAGGTCAATCAAACATGGCGGGACGAGGATTTATAAAAGAGGTAGAGCAGATTTACGATGAAAGGATATTGATGTTGCGTAATGGTAGCTGGCAAACAATGTGGGAGCCGATCAATCCAGATCGCCCATCTTCGGGGATTGGGCTTTCCGCCTCATTTGCAGCCTCTTGGCGTTTAAAAAATGATGTGGATACAATTGGCTTAATCCCCTGTGCAGAGGGCGGTTCCAGTCTTGGCGAATGGGCTGCAGATGGGGTGCTATTCAAAAACGCAGTATTTCAGTCGAAACTGGCACAGAAAAATAGTCAACTGGATGGCATTTTATGGCACCAGGGAGAGAATGATTGTTTTCCTGCCTTGGCGTCAAGTTATATTGAGAGGTTTACCGTCATTATGGAGGCTTTACGTGACGAGCTCCAGACACCAGATATTCCATTAATTATAGGTGGACTTGGTGACTACCTGCCTCGTGGCAGATATGGTCAGTATTTTGAAGCGTATCCTCTGGTAAATAATGCCCTTTTACAGTTTGCAAGTAATACGCCTAACTCATTTTTTGTTACGGCCGCAGGTCTGAGCGCAAATCCTGATGGACTCCATTTTGATGCAGCCTCTCAACGAAGATTTGGCATCCGGTATTTTGAAGCCTTCCATAGTAGAAAACATATAATGACCCCACTTTCGAATGAGTTGGAAAGCCTTGATATCATTAATAGCAGACCCTTAACAAAAACAGAAAGGGCAAGCTTATTAGAATTCAGATTTGCAATGGGGGAATTGTCACTTAGGGAACTAGAAGCATTACAATCCAAAATACGAGCTGAGGAGAATATATAACAATCCATTTTAAATTGTATAAGTTGATTTCCAATTATTCCCGAAAAATCTATATTTATTTTGAATATTCAATTAAGTGAATCTATAACAAATAGGATCCTTGGTAGTTAAATCAAAGGGATCAATATCGTGGCAGTGGTACGACTTTACTTGTCGGTTTTGTTATGCGCGTAGAAGCCGGAACAAAATATTAGAAAAAAATGGTTTCCAATGAAGTTGTTCATAATTGTCTTGTAGAATTTGGCATCGGTGAACAAGATATTCAATAATAGTTAGAGGAACTAAGCTCTAAGGGTGTGCTTAGATGTGCATTATACAGTGCGGAGTGGGCTGGGTGCAAGGCACACCCGTCTGGATGGTGGAAAATTAGCATGTTTCTGGATTGTAGTCCAGAAATTTCTTTCTAGAATTTAAAGGAAATATTTAGAATGAAATTAATGCAGGCAAACCTTTATTGATAGGCGCTGCTATGACAAAATAGTTTCGGCTATCAGTGAATCTTTAAATTTAGCAGTAACAATACACTGGTTTTGCTGCTTTTGCATGTCGTTTAGTGTAAGACTTAGATAAACATTTGCTACGACTTAGGATCAGCTGTATTATTTTGAGCCCGTAAATTGGGTGAAATTATTTTAAAGAAGATGTGAAATGGATATAATATTATAGTTTTAGAAAGTTGTGATAAAGCCTAATGAAAAAGTTCTGGCTGGGGTGAGACCTGTTGGATAGTCAGGGTCAAGGTGGAATATTTCGACTTCTGGAGTTAATGCCGATTTGGCTATACTGTTTATTTTATTTTTGTAGGCTCCAGCATTAAAAAGCATTTCCTCTATATCTATATAATCCGCAGAAGACATTTGTGGTAGATTATAAAGGTTTGGTTTGTTTTGATATGTCAATGTACTTGAAAAGGATAGCTTAAATTTTTCATTATCCTTCCTTTAACTATTATCGAATCTTGTGAAAGGCCCTTGGTAATTGAGAATAGGGTTAATATAAAAACTTCCAGCAATAGATTCAGCTTCTTTTGTTGCTGTGTATCCAACTGAATAAACATTGTTTTATCAGACCCGTAGAATATAAAACCCACACAGCTTACTTCCTTGTCAGGTCTTCGATACAATAAAAGTCTCGATTAAACTGCCATGCAACAACTTCACTGGGTGTTGTGAAGCGAAAGGACTGGTTAATCATGAGACACAAAATACAACCGGCAGGAAAAATGAACCGAACCTCATCAATATAAACATATTGGTCTTCTCCACGGTTCCAGGCAATGGTTAGGTGCTTGTCTTTTCGATCCCTTCCATAGAAAGCCCTGTCGAATGTATCTTCATACACTGAAAGGTTGCATAGACCGCGTTTTCGACTATTGCTGTATTCTAGTTTCATGAACTTTTAGTTTTCCGTTTATATGCCAGTTAAGAATAGTTTACTTAGCATGCCTGCCTGAGGTCGCTTCCAATCTTTATCAAATGGTCCCACCACCATTTATGGGGTGAATATTTTAATAAGCACGCGACTACAGTAGGCAAAATTACTCATTTGGGCTTAATTGATCATATTGAATTCGGGATAAAGGGTATCTGGAATGGGAGGTAATCGGTTCGAGAGATCGGGTTAGTCGTGAGACATTCGTGGCTGCCTGAGTAGATCTGGCGGGATATAGGCCGTCTCAAAGTGAGCTTTCAGCCCATTTAGGGAAAATAACACGCATTTTCGGGCAGTTTGTCTATTCTTCGACGTCCTTAATCCTACCATCTTTGCATTATCAAATTAATCAGAAAACAATAAAATTAAAAAGATGAAAAGTTTCCCGGTTCCAACAAGAGAAGAAGTTTCCAGTGGTAATCAGCAGATTTTCGATAATCTTAAGAAAGCTGTGGGCTTCGTCCCAAACCTGTATGCTGTAATGGCTCTTTCCGAACATGCATTAGGTAATTACCTGGCGTTAACAAGTGGAAAATCGTCCTTAAAGGCTAAAGAAAAGGAAGTTGTTAACCTTGTAGTAAGCCAATATAACCACTGTCGGTACTGTTTGAGTGCGCATACCAAGTTTGCAAAGTTAAATGGATTTTCTGACGATCAGGTACTGGAGATCCGAAAATCACAGATATCCTTTGATAGTAAGTTGGATGCACTGGCCAGAGTTGTAAAAAGCATTGTCGAAAATAAGGGTCATGCAGCCCCAGAAATATTAGACAGTTTCTTTGCCGCAGGTTACACAGATGAAAATCTATTAGATGCCATTATACTAGTAGGAGACAAGACCATCACAAATTATCTCCACGCTATTACTAAAGTGCCGATAGATTGGGAAGTTGCTCCAGAACTATAAGCTATTTACAGCCCGCAGGATGCTATAGAATATTCCACCATGCAATATGAGAATGGTGGTGCGGCAATTCAATTAACCGAATTAAACACCACCATTGAAATAGCTGCAGTTCAATCCAGTAAAAAGCCCTTTTGCCATTCAAGAATAGCGTAAGGGCCTTTTATTGGACTACGGGCGTTAGGCGTTTTTCAGGATAATCAGTAAGATAACTGGATTCGATCTGTGGATGTACATATTCGATTTATTCGATATCTTAAGAGGCCTAAAAGTGAATTATAAATTAAATAGGTAGAGATTGCCATGATTTTAAAAAAATATCCTATTTTTGTACTGTAATAAAAAATATGACAGTATAGATGAACGGCAGATTTTCTATAGCGATACACATTATGACTCTGTTATGTACAACAGATGATGTGTTATCATCAGCTTATATAGCTGGGAGTATCAATGTCAATCCGGTAATCGTCCGCAAGGAGCTAAGTAACCTGATAAAACACGGTTTAGTAGAGAGCCGAGAGGGTAAAAAAGGGGGCTATAGACTGAGTCAGCCAGCAAAAAACATTAAATTGTCGGATATTTATAGCATCGTAAAGCCTGAGTCAATTTTGGGAATGGCGAAAAACACGCCTAATCCTGATTGCAATGTAGGCAAGCAGATTACGGAACATCTGAATGAATTGTATGAAGATGTAGAAGCATCGGTCATCCAAAAGTTGGACAGGATAAATCTATTGGCGTTCTGCCATAGGTTCAATTAATTTTTTTTGATTAAACTGTAATAATAATAATTACAATACAAAACATCTAAAACAATAAAAAATGAAAGTAGCATTAATCGGTGCAACCGGATTT
>DATJDF010000262.1:0-6315 GCA_035497555.1 Arachidicoccus sp.
AAACGAGTGGATTAAAGTATCTCCACAGGAAGGTAATGGTGATGGACAGACGTATCAAAAAGTCGAAGTAACCTGCCTACCAAACAGCGGAGACCAACGCCAGGGAGTTATTTATCTTTCAGGTGGTGGCCAGTCGGATGTCAAAGTAACAGTGGACCAGGCAAATGGTATTTTTGAATGGCTGCATTATGCGAACGGCAATTATTTGGATTTACAGGACCCAATTATCCTAAGTGCCAATTCTTCTGCCTTTATTAAAATCCCCTATACTAAGGCTATCGGAAATGAAAAGGTGAACATCCAGGTAAGCCTGTCAGGCAAAGGAGCAGTCGGTCTTCAGGTGCCAATGACTTCCGGGACACTGGAAAGTGGAGACGGGTTTTTACAGATCCCTGTTCAGGGCATACCAACCACTCAGGGGGAAGTCACCTTTAAGGTAAAAATTGATGGCAATGATTTCGGTTCGCTAAATACCATTGCAGCTGTTAACCAGACTATAATTGATCAATCCTTCAGTAAATTTCTATGGGGCGGAGACTGCATTAGTAATAACCCCGGAATTTCTACCATCCAATCCACATCCTCTATGTCCCTTTCTGACGAAACTGCTGTTTGCGCAGTGGGAACAAACGGTGCCAATGGATCTGGAGTCACCTCAACGATCAAAGGTTCCAACCCCGTTTTTTACAAGCAGATCGAAATGGAAAACTGGGCCGGTGTTCGTAATTATATGCGCCCGGGCTATATTCAGCTGGGTGCGGCAAGTGCAACCGGTCAGGAATATGGATCGATCATCACTCCCACGTTGGATCTTCCTGCTGGGAAATTTGATTTACTTGTCCGGTTCAAGGCGGCTATTTATATTCAGCCTGCACCTGCAACATTTGTTGTTGGCCTGATTCCTAAAAATTCAATCAGCGTTAAAACAGACAATTTTAATACCATAACCAGCAAACAAAGTCTGTCATTTAGTATTCCCGAACAAAAATGGGTAGAATATTCCTGTGTGATTAAGGATGCGACTAGTAATTCAAGTTTAGTGGTTACCCTTCCGGAAGATCTATATCAAAACGGCGCCGTTCAGGGTGGCCGGTTGTATATAGATGACATTAATATCTATTACTAATATACCTCACAAAAAAAATTAGATTATGAAATACGCGTTCACCCATATTTTGACCCTTATATTTATTTGCACTTTTTGTCTATCCAGTTGTCAGAAAGATTTCGATATGATTCCTTCTACTGTCTATAAAGGTGATATGCCAAAAAATGTCCAGTTGTTGGATCACACAAGTAAAACCCTGACTATCGCCTGGGATTTCATCCCGGAGGCGACTTCTTACACAGTGCAAATATTGGCTACACCAGATGATGAAATGCCGCTTTATACCTATACGACGACCCATGAGGATTATTATGAATTCAGCAATTTAAGTTCCAGAACCAGTTATTATGCACGTGTGCGTGCCAACTTTCCCTATTCGTCAGTTTCTGATTGGGTCTATGTTAAAAAAGACGATCAGATTGGGAAAATGATCCCACTATATGGTTTAGTAAACAATAATTTTGAAATTCCGTATATTAAAATCATTGACTCAAGTGCCTCTACCCTTACTTTTGAATGGTCCTTTACCGGGTTTGAAGATACAGATAATGAAACGGGGGATACTTATGCCCTTCAGTTGTTTAAGGATGCCGAAGGAAAGGAACTGTTTATTAGTTGGGATGAAGTATCGGGTCTTTTTGCGCCCTCCACTGCATCAACGTCCAAACCTCTGCGATTTACCTTTTCCGGGCTTCAGCCATCCAAAGACTATTTTTTGAAAGTGAAAAACATCACCAAAAATATGGAGTCTTCTATCAGGAAGGTATCAACTGTGAATGCGTTGGCAGCGGCGGTGTCTGCTCCTACTAAATCCGGTGATATTATACTCTCCCAGGATTTTTCAAAATTTATACACGGCGGGGACATTTTTCATAAAGCAGCTGGCTATACAGTAAGTACCGCCGCTGGAAGAGCCGCTTTAAAGCCCGCATCTGGAGCTAATCCGGTGGATGAAGAACTCGGGCAGGGTCTTTGCGATCTGAATACTGAATTTAATGTTTTTGACGGCGGCAATGTAACCAGAAGTTATACTGAAGCATTAGGAATGGGAGATTGGGGTAAGCAAGGCAATACATCTACCAGACCAGGCTATATTAAAATTGGCGGCTCAAAAGGATTGGCTGCACTTTATAGTCCTATACTCAGCACTTTGCCTGGCAATTCTTCCATTACAATTAAGTTTAAGGCTGGTGTCTATAAGGAAGGTGAAATCTCTTCAGCCGACAACATATTTGTGCAAGCTGTTGAAGGGGCAAAATTTAGCTCCAAAGGCGCCATTTTGAATCCAAATGATGTTACTATACTCCAATCTATTGCTGTGAACATTGTGGAAGCTAAAGATCAATTTAAGGAGTATACCGTTACATTAAATAATGTTTCAAAGGTTGCAAGAATTGCATTTTCATCGGATCCTACACAGATAAGTGCCAATAAGACCCGATTCCTTTTGGACGATATTATTATGGTGATCAAATAGTGGCCGCATATTTTCACAATCTTATTCCCGCTAACCCAGAAGTAATTAAAGTTAGCGGGTTTTGATTTCCCAGAGCTTCTTGAAATCGCCTGCCAGCTCCTGGCATTTCTTACCATTTGTTAAATGCAAAATCCGAAAGCTCCCCTACCTTTGTGCCAATAAATTTAATACCATGAAAGGAAACATTTTATTAACCGGCATTTCAGGTTTTCTTGGGACCCATACAGCCATTCAGCTATTAGAGCAAGGCTATAAGGTGTCTGGTACACTCAGAAACCTGGACCGTGTCCCATCCATCAAAAACATAATTGCCGCTCATACATCCAATATTGACAATCTGAGTTTTCATCAGGCTGAATTAATGGATCCGGATGTATGGATGGGGCTCACCAGGAATATGGATTATGTGCAGCATATCGCTTCACCCTTTCCCAGGGAGTTGCCGAAGCATGAAGACGAACTTGTAAAGCCCGCAAAGAATGGTGTATTAAATATATTAAAGGCGGCAGCAGCCAATAAAGTGAAGCGGGTGGTGCTTACCTCTTCGTCGGGTGCTATCCTTTACGGGAGACCAAAAGGGAAAGAAAGTGGTATATTTAATGAAAAGAGTTGGACAGATATCACCAATCTAAAGGACACGACGCCATATTTTCGCAGCAAAACGATCGCTGAAAATGCCGCCTGGGAATTCATGCAATCAGATCAAAGTGGTTTAGAACTCGTTACTGTCTGTCCAGGCGCTATCTTGGGGCCTGTTTTAGAGGAAGACTATGGGACCTCAGCAAATATTGTCCTGAAAATGATGGATGGCAGTATGCCTGCTGTGCCCAATATCGGATTTGACATGATAGATGTACGCAGCGTCGCTGAAATGCTCATCAGATCCATGCAAATACCTGCGGCGGCAGGAGAACGTTTTATATGTTCAGCCGGCTTCTTATCTTTTAAAGAAATCTCTTCAATTTTACATACAAAATACCCCGAGCGCAAAATACCTCGCAAAGTATTACCAGATTTATTGACTCGTATGTTGAGTTGTTTTGAGAAATCATTAAGGCCAGTCTTGCTCGACCTTGGTAAGGAAAGAAAAGCAGACAACACAAAAGCAAAACAAATGCTCAATTGGTCACCAAGGTCCAATCAGGATGCGATTCTCTCCTGTGCAGCTAGCCTCATCGCCTTAGGGTTGGTCAAATCAACATAATTTCAAAAAATAACAAGTGAATAATTTAAGTAATGCTCTACTTTTTGGCGGGATTCTAAATACGGCGGAGATAACGCATATAACGCGCTGTTTTGAAATGCAAGTATTAAAGTCAGGAAATCACTTCTGCTTGCCAGATCAGGTGTCCGATCGACTCGGCTTTGTCGATTCTGGCATCTTTCGTGTTTATGTGGAAAACGATGAAGGTGAAGAAGCGACCAAATATTTTTTCAGGCAGCATCAATTTATAATGGATATTGAGAGTTTTTATCATGGTGCTCCGACCATCGCTGGGATTCAGGCAGTAACAGAGGCGCATTTATTATCAATCAACCGCAAGGACTGGTTTCAACTAAATGAAGCTATTCCCAAACTGTTTATGTTAACCAAAAGCCTGACTGAAGCTGCTCTGATTAATAAAATTAAGGACAGTGACTTTCTGCGTTTCGGAACAGCCAGCCAAAAATATGAGGCTTTCGTTAAACGCTATCCCGATCTTGCATTAAATGTCCCTTTACAATACATTGCGTCTTACTTACAGATAACCCCTCAGTCCTTAAGCAGAATCCGCAAAAACCTTTCGGATGGTTCCATATAGGTAGTCCGCCAATTGCTTTATAATTTTGCAAATTCCAGCCGCCTACCAGTGTAGAAGTAAGAGAATACAACCTAAAATCAAGGTAATATCCATGCTGTAACCACTCAGATGATGTGACTCTTAAGCAAAATCAGGGCAGCGACATAATTATTATGCCGCCACCCTGATTAGCAGTTAGATCAGATGCGCTAAAAGGTTAATTCTGATCGGCCCTCAATTTAATATATTGTTTATTTTACTGTTTAACGATACGAATAACAGTACTTTGGTTATCATCCACATACTTTATCAGATAAATTCCCGCTGCAAGGCTTGACAAGTCAACCTTTGCGTCACTGCCTGTTAATTCACGACTAATAAGCACTCTTCCTGAGAAATCTACCACTATGATTCGTGGATTCGCTGCCATTTTTCCTTCAACATGCACATTTATATTATTACGGGCTGGATTAGGATAAGCTGTCAGATGAAACCGAGTATTTGCTTCCTGTAACCTTATAACGTTAGAACCAGTGCTGCTGCCATTATAATTCAATTGCCGCAGTCTGAAATATCTAACTCCACTAATAGCACCAGCATCAAAGCTATACAAAAGCGGAGCGGAACTGTTGCCATTCCGTCCTAAGGAAGGAACAAAATGACTGTTTACAAATTTTACGCCATCTGAAGACTCCTGCACCTGGAATCCCTTGTTATTCGCTTCAGTGTAAGTTGGCCACCGCAATATAGCATGCCCTACTTTATCAATGCTACCTTTTAATTCACCCATCTTGACGGGCAGTGCGGAGCGAACAAATTCGAATGCCCCCAAATCCACCACGGATTCAAGAATGCGGGGATTTCCCGCCAGATCGACGCCACCGTCGGGATCTCCTCCATTGTAAGCCATCAGTGCATTTACAAGGGTGTCGTTTAACCCTGCATTAATGGCCGGACTGGCCATATTTAACTGGTAATCCCCATTCGGTGCATCCACAAAAATACTATAATCAATTGTTCCGTCTAAGTTGTGATCCAGGGGGTCAGCTGGCAATCCCTGAACCAGGCTATAAGCAACCTGCGTAGTACTGCCCGAAGAATCTACAATTTTCGTACTTTGATTATCCCAAATAACACTATTTGTAATAAATAGTTTTGAATCATTCATATTTAAAATATTCCCTCCAGAAACGGACGGAGAAACTGCGCTATAATTCCTCGAGATCGTACTGTTTATAATACGTATAGAGGAGGATGCAGCATTAGCAATTACAGCATTCCCTAATATTTCATTCAGATCGACAGCTCCTGTTTCATCATCACCCGGGGCTGAAATCAATCCGATGTTTATGTTATCAGTAAGACGGCAATTCGCCATAATGGTGTTGGATCCATCCATGTTCATAATTACACTAGCTCCTGAGGCCTTATTTTCTGTAAAACTTGTCCCTATAATGACAGGGGACGAATTATAGCTGTTTGAAATAGCGGCACTTAACTTACCTTCATTTTTAATGAAGGAACAATTACTTATAATTGGCGAGGCCATTATGTTTACAAGCGCACCACCATATATCCCTATTCCTGAAGACCCATCTGCGGGCAAAATTGTAACATTGTGGTCAAAAAGGCAATTAGAAACACCTGGGGTTGCCTGTAGAAATTGTTGGAGTTCAAAATCAATCCCACCTGCCACAACCATACCTGCACCAAAAATTCCGTAGTTATCCTTTATGGTACAGTTACGTATAGCTGTATTATCCGAAACTTGGGAAATCACCATACCCCCACCTATGTATTGCCCAATGAATAAACCAATAACAGTAGTACTATTAGGGTTACTAGCATTACCCTTCGTAAATGTAATTCCATCAACAATCAGACTATCATTTCCGGCTGGGACGTTCGTAATCACCATGACATGAAAACTATTGTCTACTGTATCGTTA
>DATJDF010000263.1:0-4551 GCA_035497555.1 Arachidicoccus sp.
ACAATGGTTGGGACGCATCGCAATGGGACGAAGGATGTTTCAAAAAAGTTATATGAAAGCGTTGTTGCGACATAATTTTAAGAGAAAACAGATTGCTGATAAGGAGCAATGCTTACAAATATAATATACCTTTGGCTTTCTTTGCAAATTAAGCATCGAAAAATTTTAAAAAACAGGGGCTCAACTGCCACAAATGGCTTTAGATTCATTTTTTTTATTCAGGACGTTTCGCCGGGAACAGTGGTTGAACGTAGATTCCAGTAGCTTTCGCATGAAATCCGAATGAAAATTAATTCTTCGGTTTTGGCGAAGTTTTATATTTTCGCACCTAATATTACTTTTTAGTTATGAACCCATCTGTAAAGATTTTTTCTGGAACTGGTTCCCAGCAACTGGCAGAAAAAATCGCCCTGCGTTTTGGCGCACCATTAGGAAAAATTAATATTCAAAAATTCAGTGACGGCGAGTTCCAACCCTCTTTTTTAGAAAGTATCCGTGGCGATTATGTCTTTTTAATCCAGAGTACTTTTGCTCCGACAGAAAATATCATGGAACTGCTGCTCATGATTGACGCAGCTAAAAGAGCCAGTGCGAGCAGAATTATCGCAGTAATACCTTATTATGGGTTTGCCCGCCAGGACCGAAAAGACCGACCCAGGGTCGCCATCGGAGCCAAACTGGTAGCCACCCTACTGGAATCCGCTGGCGCGGACAGGGTAATCACCATGGATCTCCATGCTGCTCAGATTCAAGGTTTTTTCGATATTCCGGTCGATCATTTGGACAGTTCTGCAATATTTATCCCCTATATTGAACAATTAAAACTAAAAAACCTTACCTTTGCGGCCCCTGATGTGGGTAGTACCAATAGAGTCAGGGAAGTGGCGAACTATTTTAATGCAGAAATGGTGATCTGTGACAAGCACAGAAAGCGTGCAAATGAAATAGCCAGCATGGTGGTAATCGGAGATGTAGAAGGCAAAGATATCGTCTTAGTGGATGATATTTGTGATACCGCCGGTACTTTGACCAAGGCAGCAGGGCTGCTGATGGACAAAGGAGCTAAAAGTATCCGGGCCTTATGTACACATCCCATATTAAGTGGCAATGCCTACAAGACAATAGATAACAGTGTGCTTGATGAACTGGTTGTCTGCGATACCATCCCGCTCCACGGTCAATCTGATAAGATCAAAGTGCTCTCTGTAGCAGATTTGTTCGCTATTGCGATCAAAAATGCATACGAAAACAAAAGTATTACGAGTTTATTTATCCACTCGCAATTACGGGAAAGAGAGAGAAAACACTAGCCGTTTTATCATAAAAACGTTTTTTTATTCATAAATATAAAACATGAACACAATTACAATCAAAGGACAACTGAGGACCGAAAGCGGTAAAAGAGCCACCCGCCAAATTCGCTCTCAGGAGCACGTGCCAGGTGTAATTTATGGCGGCGAAAAGGAAATTAATTTCCATGCATCTGCTAAAGATTTCAAACCACTGGTGTATACTAGCGTGTTTCAGAAGGCAGAAGTAGAAATCGAGGGTAAAAAATATACCACGATCATCAAAGATCTTCAGTTTGACAGCGTTACAGATATTTTAACACACATTGATCTGTTAGAGCTGGTTGAAGGAAAAAAAGTGGTCGCAACGATCCCGGTAAGATTCACTGGTAGTGCCGAAGGTGTAAAAGCCGGTGGTAAATTAGTAACTAAGTTGAAATCCCTGAAGGTAAAATGCCTTCCAAAGGATCTCAAAGAATTCATTGACCTGGATATCACAAATTTGACGTTAAATGAGAATATTCGTGTGGAAGATGTTCACGAACCTGCGCTGGAAATCATGAACTCCAAACGTATTCCCATCGCTTCTATCGTAATGACCCGTCAGCTCCGTCAGGAAGAAGCAGCGGCAGATAAAGACGTTAAGAAAAAATAAGCAAATTTCCAGAAGGAAATTAAAGCATTTACAAAAGGCTCGTCCCAAAAAGGACGGGCCTTTTTGTTGGACGGGCTGTTTTTCTGGTCGGCCAAGGCAGAAAGAATAGAGCAATGGCAATGCTTCACCTAAAACGCCCACATGAAACCAATCCGTGTAAAGGTTAAATTGGTACTGGTTTTGCTACTATATAAGGTAGCCTTGATCCTATTTTCAGTCCTTAAAACCGGAAAATATTAATTAACTTTGGATGTGTAAAAATATTGTACACAATTCTTTGGCCATTTAAAACCTTTTTAATCTTAAAAAATACAGTATGCAACAAAAAAAATTAAAAAAGAGCCACCATCTACTAGGTGGAATACTGATTATCGCACTCGCAATGGTTGGCTCGCTACAGACGGTACAGGCGCAGAAACTATTTTTTATTTTTGGTCACGTGAATTACGAAAAACCAGGGAATAAAGGATTAATGGGTGAATATAAATACGGATTAGGTGCAGAAGCAGGGGCAGGTATAAAAATTTTCAATAAGACCTATGCCACAGGCACTTTAGGATATTCTAGTTTCGCAGAGGATAAATCCGGAAGCCGGCCCGGCAGACTCTCTTATGTCCCCATTCGGTTTGGTCTCCGGCAGAATTTCCTGCCATTGAATATATTATTTCTGCACGCCGATGTGGGTAGTGCCAGTGTCAAAAATGATGTGACAAGTGGTGCCCGTTTTACAGGCTCCTTCGGTGCGGGTGCAAAGCTCGGTCCCATTGAAGCCCAGATTGATTATGAATTAATTGGCCACAAAGGCATTGACCCAAAGGGTACCAACGGCTGGGTGGCTTTTAAAGCTGGATGGCGTTTTGGCCTGTAAAGAGTGATAAGGAAGATATTACCTAAAATCCCGGTCAAAAATGTTTTGTCCGGGATTTTTAAAATGATTATCAGTGCCTTAAGCTTTTCTGAGCCTCCCACGGGACTTGAACCCACGACCTGCTATTTACGAAACAGCTGCTCTACCAACTGAGCTAAGGAGGCTATTGGTCCAGACTTTCGCCTAAACTGCCGCGAAAATACAACAACTCCATTATTTTTTAAAAAAACCTTTTATTTTACCCTTTATTTTCACAGCAATACGCCAGGTCGTAAAAATTATGCACCTCCCCTTAATAATTTGAGCAGAAACCTTACATTTGGCCCGGATGATTTAATTAGCCGGGTGAATCAGCGGTATAAATTGGTAAAATTTGATTACATTTGGCGGCAATCAGACTAAATTAGTTAGGAAAATTATGACAGCAGCAAATTACGATGAAGCAAGTATCCGGAGTCTGGACTGGCGGGAGCATATCCGCCTAAGACCCGGGATGTATATTGGAAAATTAGGAGATGGTAATGCACCGGATGACGGCATTTATGTGCTGGTCAAGGAGGTGCTTGATAACTGTATTGATGAACACATGATGGGTTTCGGGAGTAAAATTGAAATTACGATCGAAGACAGAACTGTGGCTGTCAGAGATTACGGGCGAGGCGTTCCATTAGGGAAGCTGGTGGACGTTGCCAGCAAGATTAATACAGGAGCTAAATATGACAGTAAGGCGTTTCAGAAAAGTGTAGGTTTAAATGGGGTGGGTATTAAGGCCGTGAATGCACTTAGTAGCTTTTTCAAAATTGAAAGTTACCGGGAAGGCAAAATGCGCAGCGCAGAATTTGAGAAAGGTATTTTGACCAAAGAACAGAAAGAATCAAAGACCAGCGAGTCCAATGGAACATTTGTACATTTTGTTCCCGATGAAACAGTATTCAAGAACTTTCATTTTAAGTTGGATTATTTGGATGACCTGCTCTGGAACTATTGTTACCTGAATGCCGGTCTTACCATTCACTATAATGGCAAGAAATACGTCAGCAAAAACGGACTGGTGGACTTGCTTGGAAGAAAGGCCACTGAGGATGAGCTACGTTATCCGATCGTATCTTTAAAAGGATACGATATTGAGGTCGCTTTCTCTCATGGGAGTGATTATGGAGAAGACTTATATTCTTTTGTCAACGGACAGTATACGACCCAGGGCGGTACGCATCAGCAGGCCTTCCGGGAAGCTTTTGTCAAAACGGTCCGTGATTTCTATAAAAAGGATTATGATGCTTCTGATATCCGGCAAAGCATTATAGCTGCACTGGCAGTAAGGGTGCAGGAGCCGGTATTTGAAAGTCAGACTAAAACAAAATTAGGTTCGCAGTATGTCTCGGATGGCGGCCAGAGTATGAAGAGCTTTGTCTTGGAATTCCTATCAAGGGAGCTGGATAATTATCTTCATAAAAATCACGCAGTGGCAGAGGTGTTGAAAAAGCGCATCGAACAGAGCGAAAGGGAACGCAAGGAGCTTTCCGGAATCAAAAAACTTGCCAATGAGCGGGCAAAGAAAGCCAATTTGCATAATAAAAAATTAAGAGACTGTAAATTTCACTATAATGAGGATGCCGCAGGCAAGAATAAAGAGGAGGCCGTAGAACAACAACAGAGATCGACTATATTCATTACAGAAGGGGATAGTGCCAGTGGAAGCATCACCAAAAGCAGAAATGTTGATAACCAGGCTGTCTTCA
>DATJDF010000264.1:0-6318 GCA_035497555.1 Arachidicoccus sp.
ATATCCCTGTTGTTGATGGTTCCAACAAATTCGCGGGCCCAGTCAAAGAAAGCGTTAGCAAATGTGATCCTGACGGATAGTACAATAATGCAAGTAAAAGCCATGGCCAGTAATCTGGTAGAGTCCGGTTTTACTGCCGGAACGGGATATGGAGAAGTCTGGATCCGGGATTTCAATACTTTTGTGACGCTATCCTGTGAAGTCATGCCGGCGGACACGGTAAAGGACAAACTTCGAAAATTCTTCCAAATGCAGGGTAAGGATGGCAATATCATTGATGGCTACATCCCGAAAAATAAGGCGCAGATAAACTATGCATATATTTATAATAATAATGCGCCTGATCTGGCAGGCCATAAAAATACGGTTGAAACAGATCAGGAAACATCGCTTATACAAGCTGTTTATAAGTATATTAAAAGCACAAATGACCAGGGCTTTTTAAAGGAGATGATAGATGGAAAAAATGTACAAACAAGAATGCGGGATGCACTGATGTTTTTGATGCAACATAGATTTAGCAAAAAATACGGACTTATATACGGTGCCACAACTGCTGATTGGGGGGATGTGCAGCCTGAATCTCCCTGGGGCGTCGTCATTGATAGTAATAGCCATTTCGCCATTGATATTTATGATAATGCCATGCTTTTAATCGCCATCCATAATTATGTAGAAATGGTGCCAGGGGATAAAAAATGGGTGAAACTGGGTGATCAGATCGAAGCAAAGGTCAGAAAATTCCTTTGGGACAAAAAAAACCAGAAATTTATTCCACATATTTACCTCAACGGATCACCATTCCCGGCAGATTTCGATGAAAACAAGATTTTATATTACGGAGGTTCAGCTATCGCGATCGCTGCTGATTTACTGCGGCCTGCCGAAATTCGGGAGGTTAACCGGCAAATGGTGGCGGGCGTTAAGGCCTCTGGGGCCATGTCTATTGGCTTGACCCTTTACCCAACCTATCCTAAGGGCTATTTTAAAAACAAGGGGATGTATCCCTACGGTTATCAAAATGGCGGGGACTGGACCTGGTTTGGTGGGCGAATGATCACCCAACTAGTGCGTAACGGGTTCGCTGAGGAAGCCTACAAAGAACTGCGCCCAATGATTGATCGCGTTATAGCCAACAAGGGATTTTATGAATGGTATTCAATAGATGGAAAACCTTCTGGCTCTGGCGATTTCAGGGGTTCCGCCGGTGTGCTTTATGAAGCCATTACTGCATTGCAGCATTGGGCTGGCAAGCAGGCCCAATAAAAATAATAAGAGATTCAAATGGAATTGGTCGGTCATTTTTTAACTTGTAACCCAATGTTAATCAATTCCAAATAAAATATTACGGCATAACAAACAACTTTGCCTTAATGGGAAAAACAGATTCAATTGCTTAATTTTAAAGTCTAAAATAGATAATTAATGAAAAAAGTACTTCTCTTGGCAACTGTATTCGCCTTAGTATGCGGGGTGGTAGTTGCGCAGAAACCCAACACACTTACTAAAAAAGAAAAGAAGGCGGGATGGAATTTATTGTTTGATGGTAAAACAACCCAGGGCTGGCATACCTACCTGAAAGATACAGTAGGTTCTAAATGGCAGGTTAAGAATGGCGCGCTTGTATTTGATCCGTCACAGCCTGATGCAGGTGGTGGCGATATTGTCACCAATGATGAATATGAAAATTTTGAACTGAATCTCGAATGGAAGATTTCCAAAGGTGGAAACAGTGGAATTATATTTGACGTTCAGGAAGACCCCAAATATAGTGCAACCTACCTGACTGGACCTGAAATGCAGGTACTTGACAATAAAGATGCAGAAGACAATAAGAAGCAAAATCATCTGGCTGGTTGCTTATATGATATGTCCGGTGATGCCACTGTTTCTAAACCCGTTGCTGTAGGAGAATGGAACAAGGTCCGGCTGATCCAGAATAAAGGCCATCTTACTTTTTACCTGAACGGAATTAAAACTTTCGAAGGCCAGATGGGTAGTGAAGAGTGGAATAAAATGGTGGCTGGCAGCAAATTCAGTAATGAAGCATTTGCTGATTTTGGAAAAATTGCAAAAGGCAGAATTGCTTTGCAGCAACACCCAGGTTCCAGCGAATGGAGAAATATCAAAATCCTTAAGTTATAATTTCTTTCGGTTATCCGGATTGTGACCTAAGAGCTAATTGAATTCAGGATTTATTCAAACTTGAAGTCCCGGTTAAAACACAGCTAACAAGTCATAATTGGTCTAAAAACAAGTGGCATTAGTAAAATAGTACTAATGCCACTTGTTTTATTGTATGAACAAATATTCGATTTACCATATTGATATACATTCATTCACCCAACTTAAATTCACCCAACTTAAAGTCGCACCGATTGTCAGTGGCCACCAGATATACCCGGCTGGTAAATGCTCCACGTCAGCATATTACGCTGACTTAATCATATGAGGTATTGAAACGTCTTCTGGTTAATTAGAATGCTACTTAAGTAATTGATAAAATGGCATTTCTATTTTAATAAGATTTAGACCTTGCACCAATTTCTAAAATCATCCCAGGTGCAATAAATCAATTTCTCACTGTTCATTCTTTTACTGTAATGTTTTACAACAAATCCACCATTGCTAATGCTGTCAACAATAAAAGGTCCACTATGGGAGTGTATTTTTATTTTGTCTCCAATTTTAACAAATGGATTGGGCGTTCCCGCTTTAGTTTGCCCTGCCTGTCGATCTTCGTTTAATTCTCCCTGCTTGATATCGAAAGGGGGAGGCACTTTTCTTTTGCCTAAAAAATTCAATGTCATGGTCTTTTTTTTTAATTCAAAAAGTCAGGATGAGTGTTTATTTAATGACACCCAATGGTTGCAGGTTGGGAAAAATTGTTACGTACAGTTAATTATACCACCAAATTACAATTTAAATTCCGTATAAGCCCACATAATCCTATTACTTTTTTATTATGTTAACTTTACTTTCATAAAAATAAAATAAATTATATCTAATTTGATATTATACAATGACTTGCATTTTGAATTATTTATTATTAGCAGCAAAATTCAGCTGCCAACTTTAAACCGCCAATACTTGAAATAAGTATAAATCCATTCAGAATTCAGCTTATTTCAAAATCCAAATACTTCTATGGTTTTGTAAACCAATATATTATTAAGTCTAAAAGGTAGGGAGAAATTATTTATAAATTCAGCTTTCGGTATTTAGAATATTTTAACTTCAACCGGTAAAATAAATTTGGCCGTGTTAAAATTATGCCTACATTTGTAGTGTACTATTGCACTAATACACTACAAAACCGAAATTATGGTAGATATTCAAGCGCTGCAATTTGGCTATAAAAAAAAGAAAGTATTTGACGGGTTAAGTCTGGAATTCAAGCCGGGATGTATCTATGGGCTTTTGGGCAAAAACGGCACCGGCAAATCCACCTTACTTCGTAATATTCATGGTTTAATCTACCCCGACAAGGGGACCATAAAAGTATTGGGACATAATCCGCGAAAGAGATCACCTGAATTTTTGCGCGATGTCTATATGATACCCGAGGAGTTTTATTTGCCAAATGTGCCCATCCGTAAATTTGTCAGCTGCAATGCGCCGTTCTATCCAAAATTCGACTTAAAGCAATTCGAGACTTATTTGAAGGAATTTGAAATCCCTTTAGAAAACACACTGCAACAAATGAGTTATGGCCAGAAGAAAAAGGTATTGATTTCATTTGCGCTCGCCTGTAATACTTCTCTCGTTTTGATGGATGAACCTTCCAATGGATTAGATATCATGAGTAAAAGTCAGTTCCGTAAGGTATTAGCGGCTGCGGTGAATGAACAGAAATGTATTATTATCAGCACACACCAGGTCAGGGACCTTGAGGCACTGATTGATCACATTACTATTATTGACGAGGGGAAGATCCTTTTTGATCACAGTCTGGAGGAGATTCAAAGACGACTTTCATTCAGTTTCTCCTTGGAGCGGCAACTTCCTGCTTCCGTTATTTACTTTGAACAGGCACTGACCGGTAATGCACTCATTAGCGCTAGTGAAGAGGACGATGGAGACTCCTCCGGCAAAATCGATTTAGAATTGCTCTATAAAGCCGTCATTACCAAGGGGCCGGAAATCAAAATGGCATTTGAATCAAAACATAGCTTAATTTAAAATCATTGTACGATTATGCACCAGTTCAATTTAAAAAGATTAGGACAACTGATTCGCAAACAATGGGTAGAAAATACCAGGTTATATCTATATTCAATTTTAGCATTATTCTGTATGCTCAGTATTGTTTTTATGATATGGTTGTTTGCGGATGGCTCAAACTATGATGAGACCTCCATTCCAGTTATGTTTTTCTTCGGCCTGTTTATTTCGGGCGCTGTTTTTGCCAGTACCGCTTTTAAGAGCCTTGAAAGTAAAAATAAAGGCATCTACTGGCTCAGTTTTCCAGCCAGTCACCTGGAGAAACTCCTTACTGCCATTTTCTATAATTTGATTGTATTTACAGTTGTTTATTGTGCCTGTTATTATGTTGTATCAAAAGCGGCCATTGCAATTGTAGAATCAATGGTTAGAAAGCAGCCATCCGAGTATCATTTTGAAAGAATTCATTGGGGGAATGAACAGCAGACACGCCAGATTTTTATTTATCTTTTCTATGCGTTTATTGCCGTTCAGGCTTTATATTTATTGGGATCAGTATACTTCAAAAGATTTTCTTTTATTCTTACCACGATTGTGCTAGGCCTTCTTTTCGTTGGAATGATTTATTATTTTCAAAAGCTTTCCGAATCTTTTCCCCATAATTTTTATTATAGAGATGGATTTATTATCGCCCGAATACCAGGCCATTTAAATCCGCGACGAATTGAAATACCTGTATTTCTGAAAGATTCATTTTTATTCCTTCTCAAATTTATTTGGGCTCCGGTTTTCTGGGTGGCTGCCTGGTATAGATTGAAAGAAAAGGAAATTTGATTAAACTAATAGTAAAGTGCTATGCAATTCAATAACAGTTCACAGTCCATCTATCTGCAAATAGCAGACTACGTATGTGAAAAGCTTTTATTAAAACAGTGGGGAGCCGGGGAAAAGATTCCAAGTGTTCGGGAAATGTCCGTAGAGCTGGAGGTGAATCCGAATACGGTCATGCGCACCTATGAGTTTCTAAAACAACGGGGAATTATCATTGATAAACGGGGGATAGGCTACTATATCACTGAGGAAGGCCCTAGTATTGCAATTACCTATCGAAAAGAAGAATTTACAGATAAAGAGTTACCGCAATTATTCCGTACGTTGTACTTACTTGATATTGACCTCGACGATTTGAAAAAAAAATTTGAATTATTCAAAAAGCAATATACTGCAAAAAATTAAAGTTTATAGTGTATGAAAACAAGCAATAAAATATTAATAGGCTTACTCTTCCTGCTAATCGCAGTGCCAATTTCTATAACGCTGATAATTAGAAATATGTTCTCAAATGGCCATTTCACAGATGCAGGGTCTAATGACATGGAGCTAATTGGCAACGGTACTCCATCGCAAAACTTAAAGAGTCTGGGAGACTATAAATTTATTAAACTGGTCGGCCCTAACCTGATATCCGACAGATGGACGAACGAGACAGCTTTAATGAACGCAAATATTCATTTTTCGAACCATCCGGGTTTATTACTTGATAATCTGGTACACAAAGACAGTTTAGCAATTTCTCGCGTAGGTGACACACTCCTTATCAGGTATGTGGAAGTTGACACTAGAAATTCAGGCAATACAAGGTCTTTTAGTCAAATTAACTTTAATTTATATTTATCCCGACTTGTACCGATGATCCTCGATAAGGCTGCTGTCTGTTTTGACGAAATGGATAAAGAAGCACTTTCCACTATTAAAGATCTAAATAATGAGGGTATCTTCTATTTGTATAACCATTCGAAAATTCAGATTGGAAAGAAAATAGATAATCCCTTTGTAAATACAGCAGACACCGTAAGCAATACCACTGATCCACTTAAAAAAATAGCCAGTTTTTATCCGCATCTTAAGATCCACTCCGTCAATAGTCAAGTCGCTTTTTTTCAACACCCACAATTCGACGATCTGTTTCTGGATTTAGATGGCAATTCTTCCATATTGATTCCTGAAGGGTTTAGCATTAAAAAATTAACTGGATCCATTGACGGGAAGGCAAATATTGAGTCGGCTGCGGCCGGAATTAAGAAATTGGCTCCAATTATAACTCAATAATTTCCTGAGTAGATTTTGAAAAGGATAATCCGTAAATCTCAAAAC
>DATJDF010000265.1:0-14576 GCA_035497555.1 Arachidicoccus sp.
AAGAAAGGAAAAATGCGGGATAACTTCCTGCAATCAATCCGATAAAGACAACAAATACCGCAGCAATAATCCATGTCAGCGGGCTAAAATGCAGACTTAACGGGGTTTCAACGAGCGTATCAAAGGCAGGTAGCGTTAGAACGACGATAAGCAGGGCGAGTAAAAATGCAATAAAAGCCAATAAGGTACTCTCAGTCAGGAACTGAAATATCAATCGATTCTTTGAAGCACCAATCACTTTCTTTACTCCCACCTCTCGCGCTCGTTTTTCACTTTGAGCGGTACTGAGGTTCATAAAATTAATACAGGCAATCAATACCAATAAGGCCCCTATAATGGTGAAACAACGAACAAGAACGATTCTTCCGGTAACGTATTTCCCATTCTTATCAACATCATATAAAAAATTATTTTTTAGAGGTTCCGCAAATAGCTGTGTTGTGACACCTTCCTTATGTTCTCTTGTGAAATTTTTAATTTTATTATTAAAGGCAGCAATATTTACTCCCTTCGCAAGCTTGACGTAGGTACTACATGAATTATTTTCCCAGCTACTATCCACCTGATTTAACTTTCTGGCGTATTCCCAACTGAGGAAGAAAGGGCTTGCAAAAACAGTATTAGGCTTAAAATTCTCCAAAACACCTGTGACCGTTACGTAATCTGAACTATCCATTTTCAAAGTCTTACCAACAGGATTCTCAGCACCGAAAAGCGCCTTTGCAAATTCCTGGGTTAACACAATGCCTTTCCCATTTAGCCAGTCCT
This sequence comes from Arachidicoccus sp., assembly GCA_035497555.1. Classification (GTDB taxonomy): domain Bacteria; phylum Bacteroidota; class Bacteroidia; order Chitinophagales; family Chitinophagaceae; genus Arachidicoccus. The sequence goes on from DATJDF010000265.1 coordinate 769, forward strand.
TATTTATATTCCCATTTTGAAAAGAAAAACTGAACATCCTAAAGAAGTCGGGATCGACATAGGATCCATTTGCCTTATTAATTTTTGTTTCACCATTGGTGAAGAGGAACCGGTTAAACTTGCTAATCCGGGTCATTGCCAGGATCTCCGGCATTTTCGGGGCCAAAGTAGGTCCCAAAATTTTCGGCGTATTTTTCCAGGCATGTATCTCTCCGCTAAAATGATCCACATTGCTTATTACATATAGTTGGTCCTCATCTTTATGAAACCGATCATAGCTCAGCATATTCTGTAACCAAATAGCAATCAGTATGGCACCCGCCATCCCAATCGCCAGTCCAAAAATATTCAGACCGGAAAATAATTTATTTCTAACCAGGCTACGCCAGGCCGTTTTTATATATAATTTAAACATGATCAGTTCATTTTATAGCGTTCCATAAAAGTAGGATCAGATACATTATTTTTCTTACCTCTCTATCTCAGGTATATAATCAAGTTCCCTGAGAATATTTTCTGTAATCTTCTCACCGTCGAGCATCCGGATAATCCTATGACTGAATTTAGCATCATGCTCACTATGGGTAACCATTATAATCGTTGTTCCCTGTTCATTAAGAGAAGTCAGCATATCCATTACCTCATTACCGTTATGTGAATCCAAATTACCCGTCGGTTCATCCGCTAGAATCAATTTCGGCTTATTGACCACCGCTCTGGCCACAGCCACACGCTGCTGCTGACCACCCGAAAGCTGTTGGGGAAAGTGATTACGCCTGTGCATGATCTGCATTTTCTCCAGGGTCTCTTCTACCATAACTTTGCGTTCGGCCGCTTTAATATTGTTATAGATAAGTGGTAATTCCACATTCTCGTAAACTGTCAACTCATCAATCAGGTTGAAACTCTGAAATACAAAACCAATATTTCTTTTACGCAAATCTGCTCTTTTCTGCTCATTAAAATGCGCAATCTCTTGTCCATTAAAGACAAAACTACCACCATCACAATCATCCAAAAGCCCAAGAATATTGAGCAAGGTCGATTTCCCACAACCAGAGGGTCCCATAATGGCGACAAACTCCCCTTTCTTTACATGAAAAGACATTTTATTAATTGCCACAGTCTCTATCAGATCTGTCCTGTAGATCTTCTCTAAATCAGTTATTTTTATCATTATTACTATTTTTCGATTTTTTTAATAAAAAAGGCGATCCTTAATTTTTGATGGTAATATCCCCGCTTACTGTAGAGCCCTTAATTTCATTGCCCCCACCATTAATAGTCGCTTCCACTTCTCTTTTTGATTTCGTCTTAAATTCCGCATTACTGAAACTTGCCAGGTTCAGATCACCACTCACCGAACTCAAAGAAATATCCGCTCCGGTCTTTGAAGGAATCGTTAACCGGATATCCCCGGAAACTGTATTTAGTGCCACATTGCCGTCCAGACCACTGGCATCAATCTCGATATCACCGCTGACCGTCCCCGCTTTACCAATTTTGCCAATTTGTGTTGCACGGATATCCCCCGAGGTAGAATTTGTGCTCAGGCTTCCGGTTATACGGTCCAGTTTAATATCTCCGGACACTGTTCCCGCATCCACATCTCCGTTAATGGTGCTGAGTTCAACATCGCCACTGGTACTCTGCGCTTTAGTGGAAGCGAGCCGTCCAGCGACAATATCTCCACTAACTGTACGGATGTCAGATCTTACAGTAGAGCCTGTATGCACTTCGAACTTAAATGACAAGGATTCATTATTTGGCACATGATTTCTTTTATAGCGGATACCGATATCAACCTGACCGCCATTTTTTTGGACGATGATTTCGTAGTACTTACTAAGGCGTGTATTCAAAGCCTCCTTAGAAAGCGATTCAGCGCCACGCCCCCTTGCAAATACTGCTACAGTTGTCTGGCCGGCAGCGTCTCCGATAACGCTTATATCTGAGCTTACCAGGTCCGCATGTACGGCATTGACAGAACTGCCGTCAAAACTTTTATTCACAATAGAAACATATTTATCATTTGAGGTGATTCCTTCAATTTGATCCTCAATACTTTTATGATTTGTGCCAGTTTGTATACAGGCACCCATTGTCAAAAATGTGATTGCGGCGGCGGCTAATAGATTCTTTTTCATTTAGATTTTATTTTTAATATTTTAATCGTTTCTTTTTGGAGCAATTCAATTATAAATTTACGAATACATTTACTTAATCTGAACTTATCGACTTCACCGGATTAATCCTGCCTGCTTTATACGCCTGTGAACTCACCGTCAAAAAAGCAATGAATAAACAAACAAGGGCGGCGGCCAAAAATACGTACCACTGGATGGAAATCCTGTATTCAAATCCATTTAACCACTTGGACATCAATAGATAAGCGACTGGAAAAGCAATGACACATGAGATCAGTACCAATCCCAAAAAATCCTTCGTTAATAACCCAACCACGGATCTGACAGATGCACCCAAAACTTTGCGAATGCCAATCTCCTTGGTGCGCTGTTCCGCCATGAAGGCGGACAGTCCAAACAGCCCCAGGCAGGAAATGATAATGGCCAAGCCACCGAAAATGATCGACAATGTGCCAGTGAAGCGTTGCTGCTTAAATTTCTGTTCAAAATCCTTATCCATAAAACTATAATCAAATGGCTGGCTGGCATCAAATCTGCCAAAGACGGTCTTTAAATTCGACAAGGTTCCTTGTAAATCCGTTGTAGGCTTTAATCTAAGAAAGATCAAGGAACTATTTTCTGGTTTATCGAAAAACATAAGGGGGGCCGGAGAAGTCGCAGAAATATTATTGTAAACAAAATTCTTTGCAATCCCAACAATGGTCATGGCACCATTACTAGGATCTCCAAAGTATATTTGCCCGCCAACCCGGCCTTCACTCCCCATTAACTTTGCAAGCGTTTCATTGATAATGATATTATTACTATCTGTCGTGTTATTTGAATAGAAACCACGTCCTGCGGCCAACCCGATCTCTAATGTGTTTAGGTAGTCGGCATCTGTTTGCACAAAAGTAATGAGTACGTCATTTTTTTCACTTGCTCCTCGCCATCTGGCACCCCCCCTATTGCTATACATACCCATCGGTGTATGCGAACCCAGCGCCACCGACTGCACCTGATTTGTATTCATTAACGCCTGCTTTAAAGCGGGAAATGATTTTTCAAGTTCCGGTGTTTTCGGTAAATAGAGTACATTTTCTTTGTCAAAACCCAGGCTCCTGGAACGGGTATGCTGAATCTGGTGATAAATCACCATAATGGCGATGATAATGATCCCGGAGATCGAAAATTGCAACACCACAAGTCCCTTCCTTATGAAGCTCACCCCCCCAGCTCTCTTACTGATCTGTTTTTTCAGCGCGCGTACCGGATTGAAAGAGGAGAGATAAAAGGCGGGGTAACTACCGGCCACTACTCCGCTGACCAGGCCGGCGCACAGCAAAAACAGCAAATGATTTGCTTTAAATAGGTTCAGTTTCAGGTGAAGGTCCACCATTCCATTGAATAATGGCAAGACGGCCGCCAGAATCAAAACGGCAAATACCATTGCCACAAAAGAAATCAACATGGCTTCCGCCATAAGACGCCCAATCAACTCACCTCTGGTAGAACCCATCACTTTACGCAGTCCTATTTCCTTCGCCCTTTTTTCACTCCTGGCCGTCGAAAGGTTCATAAAGTTAACACAGGCAATGAGCAGGATAATGAGCGCAATGATAGAAAACATACGTACATATACAATCATGCCCTTCGCCGTTTCCTTACCATTTTGAAAATCTCCATAGAGTGCCATGCGTTTAAGCGGATATAGAAAAAAAGTATTGGTTGCATCAGGATTACGTTCTCTAGAAAGCTTTGCTAATTTCTGGTTAAAGGCAGCTAGCCTAACACCCGGTTGAAGTTGAACCCAAGTCTGTGTAATATTATTTCCCCAGCTATCATACTCGATATATTTCTTATAATAACTATCATATGGAAGTAATAGATCAAAAGAAAACTGCATATTTTCGGGTAAATCATCAAAAACGGCTTTTATGGTATAGGGTTCCTTTTCCACCATCAGGGTCTTGTCCATGACGTCAATACTGCCAAAATAAGCAAGGGCTAATTTTCGGGAAACAGCAATTTGCCCTGGTTGATTTAAGGCTGTACTCGATTGGCCTCTCAGTAACTTGATGCCAAACATGGATAAAAAACTGCTATCAACATATCCTCCTTTTTTAGCCAGATGTTTCTCACCCAGTGAAACGGCCATACTTTCATCAGAGAACCTGGAAGCATTCTTCACTTCAGGAAACTGCTGTATTGTCGCATCTTTCAGCTTGAAAGGAGTTGCAAAGAAAGTAAATCGATCCTTTCCATACACCTGATTATTCTGCACACTATAAATATCAGCAACCTCAGGAATTGAATCGTTATAGCTGACATAGTATTCTACCCATAGGGAGATCAGGCCCGCACAGGCAATACCGATCGCAAGTCCCGTTATATTCAGGATACTGAAAGTTTTGTTTTTCAGCAGATTTCGCCATGCCGTTTTAAAAAATCGTTTCATCATCTTTTTTAATTCAACAGATTTGTGAGAGAAGTTTCCCTATTCCTTATAAAATTATCTAATTAATGATCAAAGTTTCATTGTCACCAAAATTATCATAACTGCTTGTTACCACTTTATCACCTGGCTTAAGCCCTTTCAATACTTCATAATAATCCGGATTCTGTCCGCCTAACTGCAGATCCACCTTAAAGGCTGTTGAACCATCTTTACTGAGTTTATATATCCAGTTTCCACCTGTCTTTTGATAGAAGCCGCCTCTCGGAAGCAGGATTCCACTCCGGTCATCACTTAAGGTCAGTAAAATCTGGAGGCTCTGACCTCTGTGGATCGTAGAAGGTGCTTTTTTATCAAAGGACATATCCACCTGGAAACGGCCGTTGGTTACCGACGGATATACTTTCTTAACACTTAGGTGTAAGGTATCATTGCCCACTACCGCTGAACCTGTCAGCCCTGGAAAAACATTATTGATATAATGTTCATCTACATCAACGCGCACTTTATAATCACTGATAACATCAATTTGTCCTAATCTTTCTCCTTTATTTTTATTCTGCCCCACTTCAGCATCCAAAGAGGTCAACTGGCCATCTACCGGCGCCCGAACAATAAGGTCGCCCACTTTCTGTTGCATCAGAGAAAACGCCTTATTGGCACCTGAATAGAGTTTATTCTGCTGGGCTAATTGCTGTACTTTGTCTGTTGAATCCTGGCCCAGCAATTTTTCCTGCAACTGCATCTTCTTGACTAAATAATCATAGCTGATTTTGGACTGTTCGAATTCCTGAGACCCAATCGCTTTTTGATTATAGAGTTTCTTATTCAGATTAAATAAACGTCTGGCTTCCTGTAGCTGACTCTGTACATCCGCTAATTGGTTCATATTGCTAACGGAAGTCTGCCTCGCACCATTTTGGGCAATCTGAACCTGCATCAGGGTATTATACACATTATTTTGTTGTTCCACAAGGTTCATCATCAGATCCGGATTGGATAAACGCAGTATGGCCTCCCCCTTTTTCATCATGGTACCATCCTCTACATATCTTTCTTCTACACGACCACCTTCCATCGCATCCAAGTAGATGGTTGCGATAGGCATCACTACACCATTGACTGGAATGTAATTCTTGAATTGACCTTTGGTTACTTCACTGATGGTAATACGCTCGCGGTCAACATTCAGTTTTGAACCGCCTTGGGCATAATAGATACTAGCTGCGATAAGGCCTAATAATGCCAGTATACCTAGGATGGTTAAAATCCGCTTTTTTGTCCATGTCTTCTGTTCAATTGCTCTGTCCACGTGTCAAATATTTATAATGAATTTTTTAGATTAGTGCGTCATTTTGCTTTCTTAAAGAGAAAGCGTCCCTTCGTAATAACTTAATATTTTTGATTTAAAAATATAATTATACTTTGCTGCTACGAGGCTGTTTTCTGCCTGGCTCAGTTTATTTTTCGCAATCAGATATTCGGAAGAATTGATGGCACCGGCGTTGAATTTCACTTCTGAGATCCGAAAGTATTCCTGATAGGCAGCTACTTGTTCCTGCTGTTTTAACCAGGCGTCCATTGCTGCACCAGCGTCAAAGTAAGCTTTACCAATTGCATTTTTCAACTGTGTTTCAGTCGTTGAAAGCTCCAATTTTGCCTGTTTCTCCTGAATACGGGCAATTTTGACATTTGATTTTGTCTGAAGTCCGTTGAAAATCGGGATATTCAAAGTCAGGTTTACATTTGCACCATAATTGTTCTTTAACTGATCCCAATAGGGGATCTTCTGCGTACCCATCATCGCCACGTCCTGATATACGGGTTGCTGCTCAGCTCCATTTAAGACATAAGCACCCGTTTCCTGCCGGAGGATATCACCGGGAACGGACCTGTTGGCCGCACTGGAAAAAGCCGTTCCCAACCCGCCATTCAAGGTGAGAGAAGGATAATAATCCGCCCGATTGATCGCAACTTGCCGGCCTGCACTTTCAAGCTTTAATTTTGAGGATTTAATCATAGGGAGTGATTCCAGAGAATGACTGTAAATCTCGTCTATCGAACCCGCTGCGGGCTGATCAGGACGAATACTTTTACCAGGTGCCTCTAATACAATTCCCATATCCAATGGAAGATTCAGTAACTGAAATAGGGTAATCTTGGCGGTCTTAATAGCGTTTTTCTGATCGATGATCGCAATTTCACTGCTGTTTAACTGACCCTTTATATCATAAAGGTCAGCAGGTGAGGCCGCACCACTTTGATTTAAGGTATCGAGTCGGTTATACTGAACCTGGGTTGTCAGTTCCTGCCGATATAAATTATTCAGGAGTTCCTGCTGGTTTAAAATATCCAAATAGGCCGCAATTACTTCAATGGTGATTGCATCTTCCTGCTGCTGGGCGTCCAGGCGACCTGATCTTTCATCCAAATCCGTTTTACGGATATAATTTCTGATTTTAAATCCATTCCAAAGGCTAAAAGAGGCATTCAGGTTATAATTGGCAGAAGTAAAACTCTGGCTCAGGTAACTATTATCTGAGGGATTAATAGAACGACCCGTATTCAGCCCATGATCAATGGTACTATTTACTGAGGGAAAAACCGAGGCTTTTGCCTGGCTATGATAAACGGCCTGTGTTTCTGCATTAAAATTGGCCATATACACTGATTGATTGTTTTTTAATGCAATCTGTACACACTCCACTAAAGTCATCGTCTTCAATGACTGCGCTGCCGCCCCGGCCGAATCCGCGATCTGTCCTACCGTCTTCAGGCAGCACCCCACCCCTAAAATCACTATCCAAAACATTTTTTTCATTCCCCGATTATTTTGTTAAGGCACATTAAACCACGTGCCAATAATCTATTAAATTGGATATCAATAATTTACATCTTTATCCAAAATCTACTACTGTCCGGTTATGATACACATTTCGTCCGATTTCGATACAGCGAAAAATGCCCGGACAGTTACAGCAAAAACCGATCATCCTAATTGAATAGAACTTTAAAAAATTATTCGTTTCTTTATCCAAATAATAATTAAGATCATGGCTTTAAAAAATGCCACAATTTTAATCGTAGATGACGATTTAGATGTACTTACCGCAGTAAGACTTTTTCTTAAGACCGAAATAAAAGAAATTATTACGGAAAAAAATCCTGAAAAAGTACTTTCCATCTTAAAGGAGAAGCCTGTGGATATCTTGTTTCTGGACATGAACTTTAAATCCAAAGTCAATACAGGCAACGAAGGGTTATTTTGGCTGCAAAAGATCAAAAAGATGTACCCTAAGCTACCGATTGTAATGATTACGGCATACGGGGATATAGATTTGGCCGTTAATTCCTTGAAATTAGGTGCTCAGGACTTTATGGTTAAACCCTGGCAAAACCAGAAGCTCCTGGAAACGATTAAAATCATCTACCAACAGGGCTCCCCCACTCAGCGAGCTACTCCGCCCGGAATTATAGGCGAAAGCCCACAAATGAAGGATGTCTTCAGAAAAATAGAGAAGATAGCACCTACTGATGCCAACATTCTTATTTTAGGAGAAAATGGCACCGGCAAGGACCTGATCGCGCAGGCAATCCATGCTGAGTCGCTCCGTCATTCTGGTCCTTTTGTCAAAGTGGATGTCGGTGCGCTTACTGAAAGTCTTTTTGAAAGTGAACTCTTCGGACATAAAAAAGGGGCCTTCACGGATGCAAGAGAGGACCGTATCGGGCGTCTGCAAGCCGCCAATGGGGGCACTCTTTTTATGGATGAAATCGGCAACATCAGCCTGGCCCAGCAGTCCCGGTTACTCACTGCCTTGCAGAACCGGCATATCACCCCTATTGGCAGCAATGAGAAAATACAATTGGATATTCGGCTTATTTGCGCCACCAACGTTCCCATTATGGTCCTCGGTGATGAATCAAGGTTCCGTAAGGATCTTATTTACCGGATCAATACCGTTGAGATAACGATTCCGCCTTTAAGAGACCGCCCTGAAGACATTTCTTTAATAGCCGAACATTATGTAGCTGTTTACACGAAAAAATATTGTAAACCGCTCCTTGCATTTAGCAAGGAGGCCATCAAAAAATTGAGAAAATATCCTTATCCCGGCAATGTCAGGGAATTACAGTACGCTGTTGAAAGAGCCATTATCATGACAGAGCATGACGCAATCGAAGCTGAAGACCTTATATTTTCACCTATTGAACAAATAGCAGAGAAGCAGGAACCCTCCGCTGCTACGAACCTCAACCAGGTTGAGAAAATTGCGATTCTGAACGCTATCACCAGGCATGATGGCAATATCTCTAAAGCGGCAAAAGAACTGGGTATTACGCGGGCAGCTCTATACCGCAGGATTAGTAAATACGAAATTTAAATTGATTATTTGAATTTCGGGTGACCCCTTTAAGTTCATTCAGATGCTAAAATTCGGCCTCAAACTCACCTTTCACTGTCTATTAATCAGCCTTACCACCGCGGCTGCACTATGGTTATATTTACATAATTTCCCTTACGTAGCTCTGTGCGTAATGCTTTTATTTCTTTATTTTCTATATGCCCTGCTCAAGGTCTTTAGAGATATTTTAAAAGATTTTAATAATTTTGTCGAAGCCATACAGTTCCGGGATTTCTCGCAACATTTCTCCATTCAGCGGGCTCCGGCCCATTTAAAATTTTTCCGTCGGGGATTCAATGAAATTGTGGCCGGTTACAAGAAATTGAGTAATGAAAAGGAACTGCAGTACCAGTATTTACAAAATGTATTGGAATTAGTGGATACAGCTATTATGGCCTTCGAACCGCAGACAGGTGAGATTATTTGGATCAATACACAGATGAAAACACTGCTGAATATTCCGGGTATCAAAAACATCACCCGACTACAGCGGCTGGCTCCTGAACTTTATGAAGCGTTTTATTCCATCCATATTGCGGCACAGGAAATTTTAACGGTTGATGTCCGGTCCAGTCCCATGAAATTACTGCTTACCTCTAATAATTTCATCACCAATGAAAAACATTTTAAATTAGTGGCATTACAGAATGTAGATGAGGCGCTCGATATTACAGAAACCGAAGCCTGGAATAAACTACTGCGTGTATTAACCCACGAAATTATGAACTCAATTGCACCGATTTCCTCCCTGGCAAATACACTTCAGGACCGCCTCGGAGCCTTTGATCACAGAAGGCAGATACCGGCCAGTGATTACCGGGATCTGCAAGACGGTATTGAAACCATAAAATCCCGTAGTAACGGCCTGATGCGTTTTTCAGAATCCTACCGGAACCTGAATAAAATCGGTCAGGCACATTTGACTTCCTTTTATATTAGAGATGCTTTTGAGAACCTGGCAGTACTCATGCAACCCAGTTTAAACAATAAGAAAATATCCCTGGAAATCATTCTTAAGAATCCAAACCTTAAAATAGATGCTGACAGGCAACTGCTGGAACAACTTTTAATAAACCTCCTGTTGAATGCCATTGATGCCGTAAAAGACAGCGAGGAAAAGCAGGTAATTCTTTCAGGGAGTAAAAATGAGAGAGGCCAGGTAGTGCTTAAAATTACCGATAGTGGCAAAGGCATGGATCAGCAAATCATCGATCGCATCTTTATTCCATTTTTTTCCACTAAGAGGACCGGTAGTGGTATCGGTCTTAGCCTTTGTAAGCAGATTATGCTACTCCATAAAGGCAATATTCAGGTCAAATCCTTACCCCAGCAGGGAACCACTTTCACATTGCAATTCCCTGCATTTAATAGTTAATTTTACAGTCAATCCGTTTTCTCCATTTCCGTTACCCCGCCGGATATCACAAATTTCATAGCCTCAGCGGACGAAATGGAATCACTTACTGCTTTAATGCGGTCCATTGGTATAAAATAAGTCATCCCGGATATTGCATAAGAGAAGGGAACATAAACGACAACGTGGTCTATAAGATCAAATTTGGTAGCATCCTTTTGGGTAATAAAGCCAAGTCGCCAAACATCTGTCGCATCCACATTCACCAGGACGGGCTTATCAAATTTCTTCTTACTGCCCGAAAAAGCTTTCAGAAAATCCTTTACAGACGTGTATATCAATTTAATCCCGGGCGTTTTTTCCAGTGCAGCGCCCAGAAGATCAATAAAATGACTGATGACGAAGGAAGAGGAAGCCCATCCGACAAGTATCATGAGTGATATAATAATGAGAATTCCCACCCCTGGAATATGCCTCGTTGCTTCTTCTCCCGGAATAACCTGGCCAAAAAGGTCAGGCACTAAGCTATCCACCGCAGTAAACAGCCAAAACACAAAATAAATAGTAATGGCTATTGGAGCAATAACGATCACACCCTGGAAGAAATACTGGATAATTCTTTTGGGTAATGTCTTCTTTTGTTCTTTCATATTTTGTGTTTTACGACTCAAAATTATAAAGTACTTTTGAGCTTTAAGGTATTAATAAATTAGTTATATATGATTATTGTTGTAACAGGCGCAACCAGAGGGATTGGAAAGGCGATCATTGAAGTATTTTTAAAAGATTCCACTCCGCATCACTTTTATATTTGTGCCCGAAAAATAGAACAGTTAGAAGCACTTAAAGCACTGATAGAATCTGCCCCCGCCAGTCGCCATAAAGCTACGATTGCTACCTGTGATTTACAACAAACCAGCGAAATAAAAGCATTTGGGGCCCTTATTCTAGCAACTGGCCGTCCAGTTGATCTCCTATTTAATAATGCCGGCATATATGAGCCTGGAAGCTGTTATAATGAACCGGAAGGCTTGCTGGAGAAGATGTTACAGGTAAACCTGATGAGTGCCTATCATCTGACCAGAGCCCTTGTTACTCCTATGATAGAACGCAAGAAGGGACATATCTTTAATTTATGTTCCATCGCCAGCATTCAGGCTTATGCCAATGGTGGCAGTTACAGTATCAGTAAATTTGCACTATCCGGCTTTACACGTAACCTGCGGGAAGAGCTAAAACCTCATGGGGTTAAAGTCACCGGTATTTACCCGGGTGCGACATTATCCAGTAGCTGGGACGGCATGGATATTGATCCACACCGCATTATGGAAGTAACTGATGTCGCCAAAATGATATACGCCGCCGCACATCTTTCTGAGCAGGCCGTTGTGGAAGACATCATCCTCAGGCCTCAATTAGGAGATCTCTAAAAATAGGCGGGATTATTTGTATAGCCCGTTGTAAACATTCAGCATTTCTGGCTTTTAAATGGAATGCACCGCTTCACTGAGTGTAAGCATCAAACCAAGATCTTTTTCAATCGCATTACCCACAACAATAATATCCGCACCTGCTTTACAGTTCTCCATGGCTTTTTCAGGGGTATGAATGCCGCCACCTATAATGAGCGGGACCGCAATATTATGTGCGACCCTCGAAATCATTTTTTCCTGGATTGGGCTACGCGCGCCGCTTCCCGCATCCATATAAATAAGCTTTAGCCCCAGCATTTCTCCTGCCATGGCGGTACATAGGGCAATATCATGCTTATCGGCAGGAATAGGCGCCGTATTTGCAATATAGGAGACAGAAGTGGGCGCCCCACCATCTATAACCATGTACCCGGTCGGAATAATTTCCAGACCACTCTGGCGGATCATGGGTGCACTCAGGACATGCTGGCCAATTAGTAATTCCGGGTTCCTTCCGGAAATAAGCGATAAATAAAATAAAGCATCTGCATAATGGGACACCTGAGATGGTGCTCCAGGGAACAGGATCACCGGAATATCACATAACGACTTGATGCGCTGAATATTTTGATCCACCGTATTGACCACCACCAGACTGCCACCCACAAAAAAATAATCCACTTTTGCAATTAAAGCCTGCGCAACAATTTTGTCAATATCCTCGTTTTCCATTTTATCCGGATCAATCAGCACCGCAAAAGACTTTTTGCCTTCCTTTTTTCGCTGGACGAATTGTTGGTATATGCTTTGCTCCATTTGGGATATGTTTTTAACTGATAAACAAAAATCAATGCAAAAATGCACAAAAACTTCCAATTTAAAGTCAAAAGGGTGCAAATCAGGTGAATCTTTTTTAAAAGCAAATTGCTGAATATCAGGAAAATCAGTGTTTAGGAAAATGAGTATTTTCCAGCTTTAGCGGGCCTTATATTGTCTATATAGCCTTTTATTTTCCTAACCGACTACAAACTTAATCCGCATATTTAGGTCTCAAATCCTTAATTTTGGCAGTTTCCGGAAAGAAAAAGGAATATTATAATCATCATTATGCAGAAAATTGGAATTCTTGGTGGCGGACAATTAGGTCGAATGCTATTGCAGGCAGCGGCAGATTTTGTAGTAGAAACCTATGTTTTAGAAAATGACAACGAATGCCCGGCGGCACATCTTTGCCATCATTTTATAAAAGGAGATATACGGTGTTTTGATGATGTATATAATTTCGGAAAAGACCTCGATGCCCTGACTATTGAGATTGAGTCTGTCAACGTAGAAGCACTGGAAGCACTGGAGAAAGAAGGCGTACGGATCTACCCCAAACCTTCTGCTATAAAGATTATAAAAAATAAGATTAAACAGAAGACCTTTTACAAAGACAATGAGATCCCATCCCCTCCGTTTATCATTACTGAAAATATAGCAGCATTAAAGCAACAGGCTTCCTGGCTGCCTGCTGTTCATAAATTAGGCGAAGGCGGTTATGATGGAAGAGGTGTGGAAGTAATATATAAAGAAAGTGATTTTGAAAGAGGCTTTGATGCACCCGCCGTGTTAGAAAAAATGGTTGAAATCGAAAAAGAAATAGCCATTACAGTTGCTAAAAATGATGCCGGGCAGATTGCACTATTCCCCGCAGTAGAAATGCTTTTTGATCACCGACTCAACCTGCTCGATTTTCAGTTATCCCCTGCCCGGATCGAAAAAAATCTACTATGGAAGGCAGAAGCCATGGCCCAGAAAGTAGTGGAAAAGCTAGATAGCTCCGGACTCTTTGCCGTCGAACTTTTTATTGACAGAACGGGCAATGTCTGGGTAAATGAAACCGCCCCACGGGTACACAATAGCGGTCACCATACGATTGAAGCCAATTACTGCAGCCAGTACCATATGTTATTGCGTATACTTTTGCAATATCCGCTTGGCAATACTGACCCAATCATTCCTTCTTCGATTGTCAACATTGTTGGCGCGCCAGGCCATGAGGGCGAAGCGAAA
>DATJDF010000266.1:0-3377 GCA_035497555.1 Arachidicoccus sp.
AATCTTGCCGATAATATAGAAAAGAAATGTAGAGTGCATTTGAAAAGGATAATGACAGTCTTGACAGAGTTCGATATCCATGACGAAAGACATAGCGAAAAGCTTATTGAAAATATTGAAATGCTACTCGGCGAGACAGCAGAGTCTTTGTCAGCCTATGAGTTATTTTTACTGCAGATGGCTGCCTTCCTTCACGACTGTGCAATGGCACCTTCAGATTGGGAAATTAATACAATGAAACTTACAGAAGGAAGCAATAAGTTTTTTCAAAACGAATTCTCAATAAAACACGATTTAAAAACTTCATTAAAATTTCCTACCGCTCGTAAAGTAGTTATTGAGAATAAAGCTCATCTATATAAAGAATTCAATTCAGACGTGAAGAATTGGATGTTTAGTCCAAGAAACGAAGATGAACTAATTGTTTATTTATCATTTTTATTAATTGAATATCAAAACTATAGAAATGGTTTTACAGATCAACTAAAAAAAGTAAAAGCTAAAAGCCAATTTGATGATTTGAATAACTTTATTAGAATCGACTATATTAGAGCTACGCATCATACAAGGATAGAGACATACATAAAAAACTTAGAAGACCTTTTTAGTAATGCTTTCGATCAGCATTCGTGGGGTAAAAAGCTAGCATCTGATTTAGCATTGATTTGTAGGTCTCACGGCGAAAATCCCAATTTTATCGAACAGCTTAGTACTGACGCACAATATTACGGTTCTGAAAGTGCCAATCTACAAATGGTTGCAATGCTCCTTCGAATGGGTGATATAATACATTTCAGCTATGATAGAGCACCATTGGATTTAAGAAGCTCAAAGCTCTTTAAGTCAGAATATAGTTTTCAGCAATGGGCCATAAAAGCAAACGGCGTAAACTATAGTATCAAAAATGGCAAAATATCATTTCGCGCTTATTGTGAAAGTCCCGAAACCTATTTCAAGCTGCATCAATATATTGATTGGATCGAAATTGAAATCCAGAATTTCTTTAAATATCAAAGACAATGGAAGGTAAATTATATTCAAAACCTACAAGATAGAGTCGATAGGGGCCATATTTTAAATGATGAAAGTTCATTTTTGCCACAGCGAGGATTAAGCATTACACTTAACCAAAAGAAAATTCTTGAATTGCTAATGGGGGTAGGACTATATAAAGATAAATTTGCTTGTTTAAGAGAACTATATCAAAATTCTATGGATGCGGTCAAATGTATGTTGTCTCTTAACGCATCAAACAAAATCTCGATAAAAGGCAAAATTATATTCTCAATACAACAGGAGGAGGAGGACGTCAAATATTTATGTTGTGTGGATAATGGAATAGGAATGACTAAAGAAATTATCGAGAATTTTTTACTTAAAATTGGAAATTCATATTATAAGTCCGCAGATTTTTATAAGCAGCAGGCAAAGTGGGGAGGAAATTTTACTCCTACTTCTCAATTTGGTATTGGCATCTTATCATGTTTTATGATAGGCGATAAAATTGAAATTGCTACCAAGGCTATGGACACGGATTATATTTCGTGTGCAATTGAGAGACATGAAACGTTTTACTATAAAAAAACTTCTGAAAAAGATAAAGAACTCATAGTTAACTCTGGAACTATAATAAAAATAAGGCTCAACGAAGACACGGCTCAGCAAATCAATACAGAAAAGCTAAATAAACTTGGACTATTGATGTTAGGCATGACGGACCAAATAGCAAAAAATTTAAGCCCTAACTATTCTTCCGTAACCAAAAATTGGGATAAGCATCTATTTAATAAAGTGAACGAAATTGTCAAAATAGTCCCGGAATCAATTGACGTGTATGTAGTAATAAACGATGGTTCTGAACTTAAAGTAGACTCAAAGCCAATTTTGATTGACTTTGAAGATAAAAGTTTAGGTTTAGATAACGAAGATTTAGAAGCAATAGATCGGTTAAATAGTTATCGTAGATTCTACCCTATTCACCATAAATACTCAGACATAAAGAATATTGTTGAAACATATAAAATAACTATTGAATATGCTAAAACGGAATTTAGAACAACATTGACGCTGCCAAAATCAGAATTCTTATATGAAAATGCAAATTTCTTATATTCACTTCCTAAGGTAGGTACATATGGAGTATGTATAGACGGAATAAGTATAGAACAAGAGAATAGTATAAATCCAGAAAAATATTATTCTCACGCACTTTATCGAATAGGAATAGTAAACTTTAGTGGTGACATCAGGCCCCAGCTATCGGTAGATCGGAAGTCAATAGTATCCTACCCTGACGAGTGCGAAAAAATTGCAGAAGAACTTGCTAGATTGCTAATTACAAAAATACTTAAAGTAACCAAACAACATATCAATGAAAGGAAAATCGAATCACGTAGTAAAGCATTCAATTTAATTTGGGAATACGTGTTTGAGAAAATTGGTTTCGCAGATACTCTCTTTATTAATGAATTTTCTCAAACTCAATACGGAGAAATAATCTGGAAAGGACTAAATGACAAATTGCAAACTGAAAATACGATACGAGATTTTATAACCCTAAAAGAAACAACCATTGATAACTATAATTTCAGAACAAGCGATGTTCTTACTCAAAAATTGCTATTAGCAAAATTTATAGCGGCTGATAAAATTAATGTGATAGAGAAAAACGTAATAATAACCCAAAAACAATTCTTCGTCACCAATTTAGTTAGAAGACGATGGGATCATTCCGATGAAGTCTTATTAGTTGCTACTGATGACTGGAATGTATTCGATCAAAATTTCGACATCATATCAACTTTGTATCCGCTAATTCCAAACAGACTATTCGGCTTATTAAATCAGCACTATACCACAGCAAAAAATGAAAGAATAAAGATTGTTCAGAATTATTCAAATGGGATCGCATCATTTTTTTCTCAGGATCCTATATTGATTCATGAAAAAATGGGATTATATCTAGACGAAAAGGACTCATATGGTCGAATAAAAAGTAGAGTTTATAATTTTAGTCAAAAAAGAACACATCTCTGGTTGCCGGAACTTAATGAAAACAAGCACAACTCTAAAGAGGTTTATGTACTCGTCGTTTATATTGCTTCAAAGTGTTTAACTCCTGAGCAAAGCAAGGAACTTCAACAATATATCGACAAAGACCCCTCCTATGTAAAGGGCGTTAATGAAGGCTGGAGTATATTAGTGACATGTATGGAAATGGAAAATACAATAATTATTCCGGGTAAGGCAACAAGACTTGAATTAGTTTCATTACTTTCCAATACTTTTTGGGAAGAATATAAAGAGTATACCTTTAAATTTACCAATGGAGTCATTATGAGCAGAAACGTTGGGCGGAAATTAGAAGCATGACAGCA
>DATJDF010000267.1:0-3532 GCA_035497555.1 Arachidicoccus sp.
AGATGCGGTAAAAGCCGGGAACAATGATTTTGAGATAGCGGTGACAAATACATGGGTGAACCGATTGATAGGAGATAGCAAACTTGCTGCCGATCAGCGAAAGACCTGGACAAGTACGCCGCTTTATAAGCCGGATAGTCCACTTGAACCTTCAGGTTTAATGGGCCCCGTAGTTATTAAAGAGGTTGCCTATGGACCTTCAAAGTAGTAGGGTACTTCAGGTATTACATGCTATATAAGGGTATTATATTAAATGTCAGGTCCATGACAATAAGAATCCTAACCTGTTTTTCTGAAAGGTGTATCGTATTTAGGATGGAATTAATTCCCTTTCCATAATAATTGGACGATTCATGATATAGGATGGAAGTGCAGATGTCGGTTTTACATATCCATATCTAATCTCTTTCGGTAAAGTCCATACGCACATGAATGGTTTGAGGGTCAATAAACAGGCGCGTTTGATTGTGTTTTCCAGTTCGCGAATATTGCCGGGCCAATGATAGGCCAATAGTATATTCATCGCATCCGTGGTAAAGCCCTTAATATTCTTATTGAGCCTGGTGGCGTTTTGGCATATAAAGGTTTCAATGAATAGCTCCAAATCATTTTTTCTGTCACAAAGTGATGGGACTTTCAACGTAAATTCATTTAGTCGATGATATAGGTCTTCCCTGAAAGTACCTTCGTTTACTGCGTTATTTAAATGTGTATTGGAAGCGACTACTATGCGAACGTCGATTGGCCTTTCATTTGTACCGCCTACCTTTCGGATGCTGCGTTCTTGCACAGCTCTCAAAAGATAAGCCTGGACATTAAAGGACAGGTTTGCGATTTCGTCCAGAAATAGGGTTCCGCCAGATGCATTTTCAAATGCTCCTGAGGTTGAGTCAGTGGCGCCTGTAAATGCTCCTTTTTCGTGTCCAAATAATTCACTTAAGGCGAGTTCGGATGATAAGCAGCCGCAATCTACAGGAATAAACGGCCCCAGATTGCGGTTGCTGGCATTGTGAATAAGATGGGCGACAGATTCTTTTCCGGTGCCAGTTTCACCTTGTATAATGATATTATAATCGGTAGGTGCGACTAATGCGATTTCTTTTTGCAATTTCGCTGCAAGTTCGCCAGTTCCGGAGATATAAATCTTTTTTTCTGGCAATGCCTTATGGACGGTATCCGCCACATGGAAGCTTTTTGTTGAGCCCTTGATTTGTAAAGCTTTTGTAACAGCTAGCAGTAATTTTTCGGGGTTAACCGGTTTGACGATATAATCATGAGCGCCGTTATTGAGTAATTCAACAGCATTATTTATACCCTCACCTGCACTCATGAAAATTACAGGCATTCCGGGGAATGCCGATTGAATTTTCTTCAAAAAATCAAGATTATTGATTCCTATGGTCAGGCAGTCACAAAGTAGTACATCAAAGGCCCGGTCTTTGAGCATTTTTTTTACCTTCTGTGCAGCACCTACTGTTACAGATTGATATTGGTTATTCGTGAAAAGCTGGGTCAGATCCAGACAGATGGCTGGGTCATTTTCTAAAATTAAAATTCTGAATGGCATATGAAGGGTTTAATGGATTTGGTGCAGCATTAGACGGTTGATCAGAAACATAATTTCGGCTCTGAGCAGTAAGGTGAATTATAATGAGTCTTTTGTTTTAAGTCTTTTGTTGATTTTTCACGTTGCCTGGGTTAAGAGGTTCTGTTTGCGTTTTCCCCAAACTTCTTATCAATGGCCCCGTAAAAGTTTAAACATCATCATATCCACTTTTTATAATTGTTGACAGCATCTTGAACCGTTCATTGGCATTGATGGTATTGCGGGCATGTGCGGGGATAATAATTGAAGCACCCGTTTCAAGATGGTGGGATGTTTCGTCAATTAAAATTTCCGCGGTGCCTTCAATGATTTGAATGAATGTGTCAAATGGGGAAGTGCGTCCTGTGAGAGATTCTCCAGAATCAAAAGAAACGGCGCTGACATTTCCTGTGGTTTTGCGTATTATAGTCTTGATTACTACTGAATTTGGAACATATTCCATGATTTCTACAATAATAAAAACTTTTGATTTTATAATATCTGTATCGTCCATTGTAGGAGTTGAGAAGTATTTATAAATTTAAGTCTTAAGATTTTCTGTGTACGCATTGTCTACAATTTTGAACCTTGAAAGCCCCCAGCCGGTCTGATAGAGAAGTTGTTTGAATTGAATCACTTCCTAAAAAGACAATGACTCAATAATATAATTTATTAAACTGCTTTTGCTGATTTAGAGATGGTCAATAAACAGTAGCTGAGAAGGATTTAATAATCGGTATAGCCATTACTATTTCAATATTCTATTAGAAGAAAAATTTTCCGGACTATAAAAGCCGGAATTTTCTATATCTATTTTTATTTATGATGTCGACGACTGTTCCTTGCTTTATCTTTAATTTGTTGCCGATTTTCTGAATAAGGGTCTGTTCAT
The DNA here is from genome assembly GCA_035497555.1 of Arachidicoccus sp. GTDB lineage: Bacteria > Bacteroidota > Bacteroidia > Chitinophagales > Chitinophagaceae > Arachidicoccus. The sequence continues at coordinate 2,478 of DATJDF010000267.1, forward strand.
GGCCTATTTCAAATTCCAGATCGGCAGTGGTTAATTGTGAATAGCTTCTTTGTAGTAGTTTGGATTGTATGGCCCAGTTTCCTGAAATCCTAAATCTGTCTATACTTTGATGCTTAATAGGTATCATGATCTTTGATAGTTTAAAAATTAAATTGTCTCACTATTATTTTAATGTTGCAGGCCAAATCAGTCTGGGTGCCGGAGATATTTAGAAAAATAGGGTAGGATAAAATTCGCTAAGGGCGATGACCGCGGTATTCACCACTCCCTTTAGCATCCTTGTTTCAATTAAATAGCGACTTTAGTGATTTTTAGCCCGGGAAGGAGCCTATTGAATAGATTTTCCTTAACGATTCAAGGAATTGAACCTTAAGAATGGTATTACCAATTTGTATTTTTCTGCGGTTGAAGGCGTATAAACTGCTTACATTTTCTTTTTAAACTGCTTTGGTGCCATCGGGCCACTGTTCTTGATGTTTAAATTGGCATCATGAGCTTTTTCATCCATTTTGTATTTAGCTATTTCCTTAGGTTTGTCTTTTGTGCTTTGTTTCGGCTTCTTATTCGGCGTTTCTGACTTTTTCATGTTAAATGTGTTTTATCTGTGTGATAATCCAAAGGTGCAACCATTTAATTGATTAATCGTTACATCATTCCGTCTATAGATTATACATTTCACACATCTTCCAGCATTTTACGTCTCTTATCTTTTAGCTTTTTAAAAAAGGTAGGGGTCAGTCCTGTGACCTTTTTAAATTGGCTGGATAAATGCGCAACGCTACTATAATGCATTTTAAAGGCGATTTCTGTCAGATTTAGTTCCTCATAAAGCAGTAATTCTTTCACCCTTTCTATTTTGTGCATGATTATGAAGTGCTGGATAGTGGTGCCCTTAACTTCGGAAAAGACATTGGCCAGGTAGGTGTAATCGTAACCGAGTTTTTCACTTATGAATTCGGAATAATTAACTTCCGGCAGTTCGTCTGTATAATGAACCATCTCAATAATGAGATTTTTTATTTTTTCTATGAGCACACTTTTTTTATCATCCAGTA
>DATJDF010000268.1:0-4103 GCA_035497555.1 Arachidicoccus sp.
TGCGGTACCGGTAGTATAGGTATTTTTTGCAGCGGCGGTGCCAAAAGTGTTATTGGCGTGGAAGTCATCGAAGATGCCATTAAAGATGCAGCGGAAAATGCAAGGTTAAATAATATTGATCATGCTCATTTTTATGCAGGAGACGTGATCAAAATATGTGACGGGGACTTTTTTGAAAAACACGGCCGTCCGGATGTCATTATTACAGATCCTCCCAGAGCAGGCATGCATGAAAAGCTGGTCAGCAAGCTCCTGGAAATGGAAGCGCCGGTTATTGTTTATGTCAGCTGTAATCCTGCAACCCAGGCCCGGGATCTCAGTTTATTATGCGAAAAATATACAATTACCCGGGTCCAGCCTGTGGACATGTTCCCACATACACTACATATAGAAAATGTAGTTCAACTTAAATTAAAAACAACATAAACCGAATAATTATATGCAAAATAGCCGGCAACTTGGTTTTCCTCCTTTCCCACCCGTTATCAAGAATCTGATCATTATCAATTTCCTGGTGTGGATGGCACAAAGTTTCCTTGGCGATCATACGACCATTTGGATGGAAAATACCTTTGCCCTCCACTCCTTCCTTAGCCCTTTGTTTAAACCCTGGCAAGTAATTACCCATATGTTTATGCACAGTCCTTTTGGCGGACCGCTAGGTATCATGCACATATTACTGAACATGTTTGGGCTTTGGATGTTTGGCTCCCCGTTGGAACTTAATTTCGGGGGCAAAAGATTTTTGACTTTTTATTTACTAGCAGGTATCGGTGCTGCGCTGATCTATTTAGGCTATTTGCAATATCAGCTTTCAGGTATCGTCACACAATATCACGCATTACTGGCCTCAGGTGCACCTGAAGAATACCTTCGGCGCTATCAGGATGTCATCAACGCCGGTATGCTGGGGGCAAGTGGCGCCGTTTTTGGAATTCTGGCCGCCTTTGGCTTTCTGTATCCCAATACAAAGCTCTATCTCTATTTCTTTTTACCTATCCCGACAAAATGGGCCATTATTGGTATCATCGCCTATGAACTTTATGGCGCTATTGCCAGCACGGCCTCAGACGATGTTGCTCATGTGGCCCATCTTGGGGGTGCACTGACAGGATTTTTAATTGTATATTTCTGGACAAGATCCAACCGACGACATTATTATTAAAAGGAGATTCAACACCTGCACACCATGATGATAGCAATAGTAAAGATTATTCAACCTGCAATTCACCTGAAATCAGAAAATGTACTATAAATTACAACCCAAAAACAGAATAACTTTAGGCAGTACCGGCAACGCCCTGGTACTGTTACTAATGAGCAACGCGATACTTTATGTACTGTTGATCTTCTTTAAGCTCTTTTATTTCATGACGTCGACTTCCAACGATGCCAGTGTGAATGTGGCACAGTACCACAGGGAGATTTTCGATTATTTTACTTTGTCCGGCACTTTCTCCGTATTTCTGCACCGGCCCTGGACTTTGCTCAGTTATATGTTCACGCATGATTCTTTATTACAGCTTTTGTCTAATCTGCTTTGGTTAGCCGCCTTTGGATTCATATTGCAGACCCTGGCAGCCAACCGAAAAATGATTCCACTTTATTTATACGGTGGTTTCATTGGTGGCATCGTATTTATGATCAGCACCAACCTTATTGCGGGAACTGCCGTCCACATGAATGCACTTGTGGGCGCGACACCTGCGGTGATCGCAGTGGCCGCCGGCGCCACTACACTAGGACCTAAATACAGGTTGTTTCCGATGCTGGGTGGCGGTATCCCACTTTGGGTATTATTTGTCATCTTTATGGTTATTAACCTCAGCGCCGCGACTTCTGCCGGATTGCCGCTTGCACTCAGTTATGTATTTAGTGCTGCACTCGGATTTTTTATTATCCGCAGTTATGAAAAGGGACGTGATTATTGTGAATGGATGTATAACCTGGTTTATAGAATAGATGACATCTTTAACCCCGATAAAAAAAAAGGGAGAAAACCGCAGCCGACAGATAAAAGTCAGTTATTCTATAAGGCGACGAAAACGCCTTTTAAAAGAACGGAATTAATAACCCAGGAACGTGTGGATGAACTTCTGGACAAAATCAGTGTGAAAGGGTACAAAGCACTCTCAAAAGAAGAGAAAGCCTATTTGAAGCGCGCAGGGCAATAGTAGTATTGGACGCAGTTGTCCTCTTCACACATCAAACGCATATTTTTTTTACTATTTAGCATTCAGGCATGGAAGACCATCATTTCTCTCAGGATCCCCATAAGAACATCGCCGCTATCAGGACCGATTACAAACGTTTAACGCTGGATGAAACGGATGTAGCCGGAGATCCCTTTGAACAATTTGACCGCTGGTGGCAGCAGGCAATTAATAGCCATCTGGAAGAGGTAAATGCGATGACACTGGCTACCGCCAGCCCAGAGGGAATCCCTGATGCCCGTATTGTCTTACTGAAAAATATCACCGCTGAAGGCTTCGTTTTCTTTACCAATTATGATAGTGCAAAGGGCCGCCAACTGACAGCCAATCCTCACGCTGCCCTGGTCTTTTTCTGGAAAGACCTGGAAAGGCAGGTTCGTGTTAAAGGCACAGTCCATAAGGCCAGTGCTGCTGAGAGTGATCAATATTTTGAATCAAGACCGGCAGGCAGCCGTATCGGTGCCTGGAGTTCACCACAAAGCCAGGTGATTGCATCCAGGGCCATACTGGAAGAAAATGAAGCGAAATATAAAGCAACATTCGGTGAAGCTATTCCCCGGCCTGAGCACTGGGGCGGTTTTGTTGTAACGCCAATATCTGTTGAATTCTGGCAGGGCAGACCCAGCCGTTTGCATGATCGTATTCGCTATACGCGGGAAAATCAGGGTTGGAAAATTAATCGCTTAGCGCCGTAAAAAGGTATTAACCTTTCTCATTCGCTTCCAATATCCTTACAAAACAGTAATTGACCTTATCGCTACCCTGCTTATATCATTACTCCTATAACCTCCATAGCTAAACAGTGCGGTTCAGTCCGGCAAGTTCTAGACAGGGTCTGCCGGTTTGCAAGCGTAGAGAATCCTGGCAAGGATCTCTAATCGATAGACGGCCATGAGTGCATTCACAGGTTTATTACCTCCAACCACGTCAGACGTGATGGTGCATTTGCATTTTTGCATTTGTGTATGGCACGGGGTCTCATTCATCCACGCTCAATTTTAAATTCAATTATATAATCCGGGATAAACAAAGGGCAAAGCAACATCGATTAAAAAAAGCAACCTTAATTTTCCCGTAACAAGCTTCGAATAGTATGTGCAGGTAATGTAAATTTCAGCAATCTTCACCATCACACTACTCAAATGTAGGGACTATATTGGTTTTCAACAAAAAAATCTGGAGCGTATGGGATAATGAAATGGAACTAGATGCTGGTTGAATGGCAAAACGCAGTCAATTTCTATTTCCTCTTAGGATTATACATAAAAGTTATAGATTTCAGGATAAACCAGGTCAATGTTCTTTTAGGTAAATTTCCAACCAATTATTAAAGCTGATTATTTCTGATTAAGGTCCATCCGCATTTCTATTAATAAAGGCGCAAAGCCTGCTTTTTTATAGGCCTGGATCGCACCGATATTTTCTGAATAAACACTTAGCCTTAACTCCATCAACCCACGACGAGTGCACCACTGCTTCAAGGCATTAATGACGGCCTGATTAATGCCTTTCCCCCTGTAGGCTGGTCTGACATACATAAAGCCCAAATAGCCATATTTCTCCGGCATAATATAAGGTTTTGCCTCCCTGACCTGTGCATACCCACATCCAACGATTTGATCGCCCACTTCTGCAACATAAACTGCAGTATCCGGTGCCACAATCATCGCTTCTATGTCGTAGTAAGTTATTGGGTCGTCCTTAATAGTTGGGTCAAATGGGCGCTCGGTTAATATTACACCTTGCTGAAAACCAAATAGAACTTCCAGATCTGCTATTGTTGCTTCTCTTATATTCATGTGTGATATAGATAAGGCTATCTTTTTTTTGAACAATTTTAGGTGCTTCTTTACTTTGATAATATAGACAGCATTGTGCCCCCCAGTATGC
>DATJDF010000269.1:0-5721 GCA_035497555.1 Arachidicoccus sp.
GGTATAAGTCCCCGGGTTACCGGCTGTGGTTTTATATTCCGCCATTCCATTTAAATTAAGCGGAACGGTCTGACCATCGATGGTTACTGTTGGCCTGGCGTTCTTACTGAAAGCACCCACACCCGCAGAAATGGTAAATTCCTGACCGGGCAGTAAATACTGCGTATTGGCAGAGGCCAAAGCCTGGAATTCATCATAGACCACCTGCACCTGACCAATCTTATTGTGACAAAATAGTACCACCTGCGCCTCACTGTTTTTTACATCATTTTGAAACTTTGTCAAAATAGTTAAGGCTGCAATCGTGGGCGTCATCCTAAAATAGGCCGCAGCCCATGTTCTGTTACTCTTTTCCCTTACTTCAGGCATGCTTAGGTCAATGGGCAAAGTACTTTTAAACTGACTGGTGATTTCCGGATCGATACCCAACATCCCTTTTTTGTAGGCTGCAAGCTTCATGTAAAGCGTATCTCCAACCTTGCCGTCATCCATTATATTTGTGGGTACATCCAGATCATCCTCACTATAAGTGGTATCTCCTTTAGCCGGATTATACCCCGACTCCCTTTTAAGACGATCCTTGATAGATGCTATATAGGCATACATCTGATCAGATAAAACTTTTGCCTGCTGTGCCTTCGGCGTCCAAATAGCTGCCAGTTTCTGTGTCGTCGGATCCTTCAGCTTTTCTTCCAGTGAACTAAAAAGCGTCTGATTTTTCTGATCAATGGTTTCAATTGAATTTTGCAGACTATTGTTTACCGTACGAAAGGCATTTAATATTTCGGAGGATACATTCAGCGCCAGCAAGGCAGTCAACACCAAATACATCAGGTTGATCATCTTCTGCCTCGGCTCCCTAGGAATAGCCATAATTTTCTTCTTGTTTTATAATCAATTAAAATCCGGTGTAACCGGTTTATTTGGGGGATATGCATTACGATGCATTCACGCTGGCGGTTCATCCGTATATTCCTTTCTAAACTGAAAATCATATACCGGTTCAAAACTGCCACCTACTCCACCCCCCTTGCGCTACTTCTGTACCTGCATGGCAGAAAGCATCCCGCCATACACCTGGTTCAGCTTAGCCAAATTGTCCGCCAATGCTCCAATTTGTTCTTGGGTCCTTTTCGCATCATCCGCACTGGTCACCAGTGCCTGAGAGGTTTCGGCCAGTTTATTATAAAAATTATTCATTGAAGACAAGGAAGCCGTTGCTTCCTGAAGCTTCTGCATATATTCCTCTGTATTGGCCATTGAATGACTAGCCGTACTAATCCGCTGAATGCTCGCTTCCAGATTTTTAAATCCGTCGCTCAGCCGGTTCATTGAATCCTGAGATATGTCAGCATCCTGCAACATATTGTCTACTGCTGCGAGCGCGGAAGGCGTAGGTTTTCCATTGCCATTCTCAATCAATTCACCCGTAGGAATTCCCATTTCATCAACCGCTTTTGGTGGCTTAAAAATGTATAAAAACCCAAAGCTCGCGAATACAAATGCTTCTGTATACAGCCCGAAATTCAACCAGCCGTTGGCAGATCCAAATGGTGCTGTATGGGTAATTTTGAATAAGGCACCCAACAATACCGGCACTGCGGCAAAGGAGTATACAATCTCTAGAAATCGGTCAATCGGCCTTACTTTTTCTACTGCCATAATAGGGAGAGTTTATTTTTTAATTTTGATAATGAATTGGAAATTTTCCAGTAACCTTATAAGGTGCGCGTACACGCGCACCAAAACCTTTATATTTTATTCAGGAAGATTGACAACGACCCTGAATCCGATATAAGAATGTGCTAAACCTAAATCTTCATAAAAACGATTGGATACGGTTGTGAACTGTGGCGTATCCTTCCAGCTACCACCCCGGATTACTTTCCTTCGTTTAGATTTGCTTTCAGAATCAATTGTTCCCCATTGGATATCCGGGTTAAACCGATTTTCAAAATTGGCACCACCTGCATAATAAGAGGTATTCGTCCATTCTGATACATTATCAGCCAGGTTGTAAATCCCAAAATCACCATGCTTGCCATCTATAACCTTTTCGGGGAACAGCTTATTACCCTGTAAAGAAACAGGTTCCTCCGTTTGATCGCGCTTATTTTTGCGATCACTTTTCTTAGGTTTGGCCTCAGCACTACCCGCCTCTACCGCTGCCGTCTGACGGCTTTTATTTAATTCTTTATCATTCAGACTTGCTGCATAAGCCCATTCTGCTTCAGTGGGTAGACGACATTGCCCGCCTACGGACATTTTATGATCTCGCTGTTCACGGTAAATACGTTGTTTGGTAAACCAGTCACAATATGCAGTAGCTTGTTTCCAGCTCACACCCACAACAGGGAAATTTTTTGTTCTGTCACTTCCAAAATAACTTGTGGCCATCTGCTCATTGTTCGAATACCCAAAATCGCGCATCCAGACCAGTGTGTCAGGATAAACCTGTACCTGATAGCGGTAAACAAAATCTTTGGGGCTCCGACCTTTGTTCTCGATTTTTGCAGCTTCCTGGTAATCAAAGCCTTTCATTACATAGATAAGCTTAGCGGGATCAATTTGTGGGCGGCGGGTAAGGCTTTTGGCGGGATCCAACAGCAGATGGGTTAATTTGTTCATTGTGGCAGGATCCTGGTAATTAATCTTAGTAGCGTTTTTCCAGTTGATACTGGTATCGCCATCCTTAATCGTCACATATTCACCGCCAAGGTCCAGTGCCGCGATGGAATCGCGTACCCAATTGACAAATTCCTTGTACTGCGCATTAGTGGTTTCCGTTGTACTGATATAAAAAGAGCTGATCAGTACCGGATGGCGCTGCTCGTTACTGGCAATATTGTCGGTATCACTGTCCTGTCCTCCTTCAACAAAAGTACCGGTTGGTACTTTTACCATCGAGAGTGGCAGCCCGTACAATTGTTTGCTCTTATGTTTCACTATTTTCCTTAATCGAATGCCCGTTTGTGCCTGAAGCGCTCCGGCACATAAAAAAATAAGGCCAAATAAAAAACCTACGTGTTTCCTCATACTTTTATTTTTCAAAATTTACGCGAATAAGCCCGAGAGAACCGACCGGTTCCAAGTAACTTACTTATTAACAAAAGAAAAACGACCACCATCAAATAACCCTTTGTCGCTGAGTTTCAGGTAAGGAATAACCAAAAGCGCCATAAAACTGAGCGTCATATAGGGTGCGGACAAACTACTCTGCAATTTTTTTGCCATATTATCCATTTGCGCATAATTTTTGGCAACTTCATATCCATCCCGGTTACTCATTAACCCCGCGACTGGTAAAGGTAAAACCTCCGCCTGGCCATCAGAGGCAATAGAAATACCCCCCTTTTCCTTTATTACAGTATTGATTGCCAGTAGTAAATCATCATCTGACACGCCCACCGCAACAATATTATGGCTGTCATGCGCCACAGAAGACGCAATAGCCCCCTTGACGAATCCAAAATTTTGGATAAACCCTTTTGCCAGGGGCGCATCCGCATATCGGTTCTTCACAATAATTTTCAAAATGTCCTGTTGGGTATCACTCACGAGCAGACCATTTTCAATTTTTGGACGCTCCCAAATTAAATTTGTAACGAGCTGGCCGTCTAAAGCTTCAATCACAGGTGTTTGTCCCTGCTCGTTTATTACAAATTCATCTTCCTCAAAACGCAATTCTTCCAGGTTTATTTCCCTGGCAGAAAAATTATTAATCGGCGCCTCAGCTGCAGTTACAATCAATGACTTCCCACCATCTGCAACCAGATTGCCATCAATGAAAGTGCTCAGCACCTTAAAATTGACCAAATCCTCCACTAAAATCATATCTGCCGGTTCGTTTACCCTTAATAATCCTACATTCAGTTTGTAATGAAATACAGGGTTAATACAAGCCGCTTTAATTACTTTGAACACATCCAGTCCTTTCGCGACAGCTCTGGCGCAGAGCTGATTGATATGTCCCGCTACCAGGCTGTCAGGATGTTTATCATCACTGCAAAACATAATTTCATCTTCATAATCTGCCAGTAGTTCAATCAGCGCCTCAAAATTCTTGGCGGCGCTTCCTTCCCGTATAAGGATTTTCATGCCGAATTTTAATTTATCCAGTGCTTCCGCCTTTGTAAAGCATTCATGATCTGTGGAAATACCCGCTTCAATGTATTTTTGGGCATCTGCACCTCTCAGACCCGGCGCATGGCCATCAATGGGTTTATGCAGTGAAGTGGCGCACCGAATCTTTTTCATTACTTCACTGTCCCCTTGAAGGACTCCCGGATAATTCATCATTTCAGCCAAATACTTTATATCATCCGTCAGCAGCAGCTCCTTTAACATCTGACTATCCATAGTAGCGCCTGCCGTTTCAAAGGGCGTGGCCGGCACACAACTAGGCGCACCAAAATTAAATTTAAAAGGTACTTTTTTCCCATTACCAATCATAAAATGAACTCCCTTTACACCGCAAACATTGGCGATTTCGTGTGGATCGCTAACAGTCGCGACCGTTCCATGGGTAACAGCAATACGGGCAAATTCACTGGGAATGAGCATACTGCTTTCAATATGCACATGGGCATCAATAAACCCAGGCAGGAGATATGGAAGTGCCGGATCAGGCAGTTTACCTTCCTTTTTGACGGTCATTATTTTCTGATCAAAAGCAAGGGTGACAGGGTAAATTTCCTTTGTAAATGCATTCACCAGATTTCCACGAATGGTATTCATAAGAATAATAGTTTAATATTGAAAGGCCATTTACCAATCTGTCAAATATTCATGCCAAATTCACAATTGCGCTTGCCGGTCAATGTCCAAAGGGGGCAAAACCCCCGCCTAATCAATTGGCGGCAGCGCAAATTTAAGTCTAAATAGGAGCAATTCATGCATTTAATCATTAAATAATGCAAAAGCCGCCGGCGTTAGATCGCGGCGGCTTTTATAAGTTAGTTTAAAAAGTGCGGTATTATAGATTGAATGTGCATTCATCTGTCTGACAACATCAAACCTGCTCAGCTTGATCACGCTGAAAATTACTTCTTGTAAAAATCCAGCAGTTCGACCCGCACTCCGGGATTGCCTTTCTGGACCAAAGTTTTAAATTTCTGGATATCAGACAGCCCTTCCTCCCCTCTATAATGATAAGGAATTACTACTTTGGGTTTAAAGGCCAATACGCCACTGGCCGCCTGGTCCACGTCCATGGTATAAGGCAGGTTCATACAGACAAAAGCCAGATCAATCCCTTTCAGGGAACGCATTTCCGGAACGGCTTCAGTATCCCCACTTACATAAACTTTCTTGCCGCCCATAGTAAGCACATAGCCGTTGCCCCGGCCCTTCGTGTGGTAAATTTGCTTATTACCCGGAAGATTGTACATAGCAACAGCCTGGATCCGGATCCCCTTCCAGGAGGCGGTCTGGCCATTGCTTAGGATTTTGGTCTTTTTTTGGAGCGTTGCCGGTAATTTATCAAATACCGCCTGTGGTGCAATAATAGGCAAATCAACCGTTTCCAATTTCGCTAAAATCTCAGGATTGAGATGATCACCATGAATATCCGTCAGCAAAATAATATCCGGCTTCTCAACCCGCTTTAAAATAGTTTCATCGAAACTTGGGTCAAATAAAAGTATTTTGTCTGCCCATTTGAGTTCCAGGCTTGCATGAAAAATGGGAAGCACCTGAATCCCTTTAATGGGCGCCACCCAC
>DATJDF010000270.1:0-11206 GCA_035497555.1 Arachidicoccus sp.
AATAAACAGGGGCAGGACTACCGTAATGGCTAGGGAGGATTGCATTAATAATCAAATATAATTATCGATCAAATTAACCGGTCAATTTCACAAAATTATATCGGCCTTTAGAATCCACCGCTTGACTACTCAGCCATTTAAGTAATTTCAGGAGCTCTTTTTCCCCGGTCTTGTTTAAAGCAGTAGGCCGGCAGTGAGAAAGCTCCTTCACTTTACGAGACAGCAACCCCAGTTCATAAAGTTCTAGTAGCCCTGGATGCACATAGTATTTTTTAGTAACAGTTCTTGTATTGCCTAATTCGGTGGCGACCTGATCCAGCACTGCAATGGCTCTTTTATGGCGCTCCGTTTCAGAAATAGCATTTGTCTGCAATTCCATTTCCGTTTCGGACTTTTTCATAAAATTCAAGGCCAGTAAGGTTCCGGCCCATGTCCTAAAATCCTTACAGGTGAAGCCGCCATCCATACGCAGCTTTAGATAGTCATTCACATCACCTGATTCCAGTCTTCTGATTTCGCCATCCTCATCATAATACTGGAACAGTGTCTGGCCCGGTATATCCATTACTTTCTTTAGCAGCCCAGCCAATGCTTTACTATTGAGTGACAATTGCTGCATTATGCCCTTTTTCCCCTTAAATCGAAAGAAACAGGCTCCTCCCTTCATACTTATGTGTCTGTTTTTAAGCGTTGTCAGGCCATAGGAACCATACTTCTCTTCATAAGAGGTGTTCCCAGCCCTTATAAAGGTCTCATCCATTACTGCGACGGCCAGGGCAGTCACTCTTATTTTATTCAATACGGGATTTTTAATATCTTTTCTCAACTGCCGTCTTAATTTGGGGAGCATACAGCCAAAGGCCGCCAAACCATCAAATTTAGACGCATTCTTTACTTGGGACCATGTATCATGATAACGGTATTGCTTTCTGCCAATAGTGTCATAACCAGTAGCTTGTAAATGCCCATTTGCGTATCGACAAATCCAGACATCGGACCAGGCGGGAGGCAATACTAAACCCTTAATGCGGTCCAACACTTTGGCATCTTTTATACTGTTTCCGTCTTCATCTACATAAGTAAAAGATTTCTCTCTCTTTTTGATACGGTGAAAACCGCTTTGAAAATCATCGATATACCTTAAATGACTGGATTCGATTAAATCATCCATCTCTGGTTCATAACTCTGGGCGTTTAACATGCGGCGGCGTTTAAAATCAGTAATGGCTGTTTTTATGTAGGTGGTATTTCAAACTGCGTACCAATCAAAATCCTCATTGAATACAATTGGTATATAATACAAAAAAGTGCTTGCAGGCGGTCGCTTGGACATGCAAAAGGACATTTAGCCTGGCGGCAAATATAAACGAAGCTCGTCTGAAATTGTGGAACTTTATACATAAAATGGGTAAAAAAACAATGAACAAATGACCCATTAAAAAAAGTTAATTTAAAGTCTATTGAAAGCCAACCAGTCATAGAATAGGCTGCTTTGGCACGAGAAATGCATTACCTCTTAATAGAGGTGATCTGTAAATAAAAAATAGAAAGGAAAGGATAACCCGCAAACCGGCAGGCAAAAAATCTGGGGAAACCTGGTCAATTAGTTGACATACTACAAGCTGATAAGGTTTCTTGAAGAAAAAGCTCTATCATGGAGTGGCATTCCAATGGAAAATACGCCTGAGATCACATCCATACTACCTGATCTGGATAATACCAGCGAAGGGAAATAGAGCATAAGGAGGCTTTGGTGAAAACCAAAGCCTTTCTTTCGTAAAAAACGATGCATTTTGAGAGATTTATCCCGATTCTTAAAAATAAAAATAGTTTCATGACCATTTACTACCTTTGAATTATGCAAATCAGTTACAAATCATGCAAAACATCAACAACACAACTTTAGACGATTTTTATCAGGAAATTGCCACCTCCACAGGCCTGCCGTTGAGTCAACTATTGCCACCGGATATTCATAAAGAAATCGGTCATTTCAATGTCTTTGATATTTCAAGGACGTTTAAAGAAGTAAAACAAAATCATATCATGCCTTATAACCGCAGATCCTATTATAAGATCAGTTGCATCCGCGGGAAAAATAAGGCTGAATACGCCGATAAGGTTATAGATATCAAAAAAAATGCGTTGCTTTTTGCAACACCTAAAGTACCCTATCACTGGATTCCTTTAGATGAGCACCAGGCCGGTACATTCTGCGTCTTCACCGCCGAGTTTCTGTTAAAGAATAAGACTGGCGTTATACTGGACGAACTCCCCATTTTTAAATCCGGCGGACATCCGGTCTTTGAGATTTCGGATGAGCAGGCGGAAGAGCTGGGTGTCATCTTTGATAAAATGCAGAGGGAAATAGCGACTGATTATGCTTTCAAATATGATCTATTGCGTAACTATGTAATGGAACTTATCCACTACGGTCAGAAGCTACAGCCTGACACCACGCTGCGTTACCATCAGAATGCCTCGACCCGGATCATTTCCTTGTTTATCGAGCTGCTTGAAAGGCAATTCTCACTGCAGTCCACCGATCAAAGGTTAATGCTGAAAACCGCCAAAGAATATGCAGACCGCCTGGCTATACATGTTAATCACCTCAATAAAATCGTCAAGGAAAACACGGGCCATACCACCACGGAATTAATTAGCAGCCGCATTACCCAGGAAGCTAAAATTCTACTTAAACAAACTGATTGGAATATTTCTGAGATTGCCTATAAGTTGGGATACGAAGAAATTGCGCATTTTTCCAATTTTTTCAAAAAACAGACTTCATTGACGCCGCTCGCTTTTCGTTCATAAAGAAGATTATTTGAATTATGCAAAAAACAGATTGATTGATGCAAACAGCCTGTGTATAATTTATGGACCTTTGTGTTGTCAAAACATCCATTTTAAATTAAAAGAAAATGACAACAAATAACAGCAAAATCGCCATCGTAACAGGTGGCAGCCGTGGCCTTGGTCGTAATATGGCACTCAGTCTGGCCAAAAATGGCGTTAATGTACTCATCACTTATCGAAGCGACCGCCAGAAAGCAGATGAGGTTATAGCAGAAATTCAATCCTTGGGCTTAAAATCATCCGCCTTCCAATTAGAAGTGAGTGATATCCAAACGTATGACGCATTTTACAGCGAGGTTGGTGCTTATTTACAAAAAGAGTGGGGGAGTGCACATTTTGATTTTCTGATCAATAATGCGGGTAGTGCCCTATATAAGCCCTTCACCCAAACCACGGAAGCGGAGGTAGACAATATGATCAATATTCATTATAAAAGTGCTTTTTTCTTAACACAGAAAGGTTTAGCACTTTTAAATGACGGCGGTCGGATTATTAATATTTCTTCTGGACTCGCCCGTTTCTCTCTGCCCGGATCCTCAGCCTATGGCGCAGTGAAGGGTGCAGTAGAAGTTCTGACCCGTTATTTGGCCAGAGAATTGGGTGGAAGACAAATAACGGCCAATGTGGTAGCACCTGGTGCTATTGAAACGGATTTCGGCAATGGTCATGTTCGTGACAACAAAGAGATTAACGATCAAATTGCAACAGCAACGGCGCTTGGTAGAGTAGGATTGCCCGATGATATCGGTGGGGTAGTCGCTTTCTTATGTTCTGAAGCCGCGCGGTGGGTGAATGGACAGCGTATTGAGGTCTCCGGTGGCATAAGTCTGTAACCGGCACAGATCATCATTGCAAATCAGAAGGGAGCCAATCCCTTCTGATTTTTGCTTTTTTACCCCATTTATACTGATGCGTCCAATAGGCGATCTTCATAGAGAGTATACCTAAACCGGCACCCATAATTACGTCTCCGATATAATGCTTATTATTGGCCATTCTAAATACACCGACTGATGTTGCGATGCCATACGCCGCATAGGGCATCCATTTAAACCTGTCTTTATACTCCTCACTCAATAAAGTAGCTGCCGCGAAAGCTTCGGTGGTGTGCCCGGAAGGAAAAGAATAATAATCACTCCCATTGGGCCGTCGCTCATGTGTAATATGCTTAAGCAAAGTTACAGAGCCGAGTGCCAACAATTCTCCCTTAAACATAATAGCCGAACGGTTCATAAAATCTGTTTTTGCAGGTATGCCAAAGGCGTCCAGCCCATAAGCTATCACAATTGGAGAATATTGAAGGTAATTATCTAAATGGGAATCAAAATTAAACAGATGCTCATTACGCTCTTCCACCAGTTCATTTTTCAGAGATTCCTCATTATTCCAAAGGGTGGCACCAATACCCACTGCCATGAGTCCGACTGGCACTCGTAGTTGCCTCGCAGTAAATTTTAAAGCCACGGGCTGGACGGGCATTCGTAAACTATCTTTTGTCCCCAACCGGGCTGTATCAGTTGTATCCACCCGCTGTGCCTGGATGGTAAACGGTGTAAAAGCTAAACTGAGCAGAAGTATTCCCAAAAAAACAAAAACACAACGATTCATAAGACCTATTTTGTTGCATAGTTACCAGTCAAATTTGAATAAATTCTGAAGGCCAAATAAATTTACAGTGCCTGCCCGTAAAATGGATTGCCAGTTGAATTTGTTGGAAACAAATGGTGTATTAAGCGTTGTATCTTTTCACCAACGGATTTCAAAAGCGTGCCAGCCTTCCTTGTATTCATAAGTCAGTTTCAGTTGATGAATATCAGCAATTTTCTTTGCGATAGCCAAACCCAGGCCATTGCCAGCGCCTTTCCAACTACCGGCACCCGCGAACCTGTGAAAAAGCTGATCCGGTGATAATAATAAGGGCTCGCCTGGATTCTGCAATAGGACCCGATTTAAATCACCTTTAATGCTTAGCAGACTGCCTATGGGTGAATACTGAATTGCATTTCTGAACAGATTTATAATCATTGCCTTAAACAAATGCCGATTGCCTTCTAGCAGCGCCTTTTCTTCTGCAAAATCAATTTGAAGCTTCAAATTTCGGGCATCAATCATAAAATACAGATCACCCGCTACCTCTAATACAATTTCTTCTACGTCGATAGGTTCATTTAGAAAATACTGGTTATTTTCAATTTTACTCAGGAAAAGTAGGTCTCTATTCAGTCCTTCTAGCTGGACAATCACCTTATTCATATCATCCATGAGTATGCTCTGCGCCTCAGATAGTCCGCTTTCCTGTAGTAGTAGTTCCAATTTTGACTTTAATACCGCAATCGGTGTCTGTAATTCATGCGAAGCATTCTCTGTAAATTCTTTTTGAGCGGTGTAAGCTTTATGAACACTCAGTGCAAACTGTTGAATCGAAGTATGCAGCTGATCAAATTCAAGAATTCGGCTTTTAATCGTCGTCTGAGGTACTTCATTTTCCAGTTTGAAGGATTGCAAAAAAGCCAGATTCTTATAAAAAGGCTGCCAGATCCTTTTACTAATAAAATAATTTATCGTAGCCGCCCCAAATAATAACAGAAAAAAAAGACTCAGCTGAATAGATAAAATCGTTTGAATCAGGTATTCTTTTTCAATTAGAGAAGATTTGATGCGCACAATATAATCTTTGCCCAACATACTGATGCGTTTTTCTAAAATCCGGTATCCTTCCTGGTCGTTTTCAGCATTATTGAACCTCATTTCCGTATAAGGTTTGGGGTGTAATAGATGCCCGCCTGCACTTACGATCTCCAAATCATTATCCAGCTTCCGCCATAACCGCAATCCCCGCTCAGACTGAATCGCATCTTGGCGGACCGGGATCTCCTTTGCTTGCTGGTATAGATCATTATCAATTGCCTGGATGAATACTTTGTTTAAAACAAAATAAAAAACAGGAATACTTAGCAGTAGTAATAAGGCTGTAAATAAAAGATATCTGATGGAGGTATAATTAAGTAATTTCATCTTTTAAGATAGTTTATAGCCAGTTCCATAAATCGTTTTGATGGTTTCGCCCACCTGCCCCAGTTTCTTCTTGAGATTTTTAATATGGGCATAAATAATATCAAAATTATCAAAATACATAGCCGATTGACCTGACAGATGCTCGGCAATAGCATTTTTTGAGATTACCCGACCCTTGTTCATCATCAAGAATAAAAGTAGTTCAAATTCTGTTTTGGTCAGGTTGATCTCCAAGTCCGCTACGAAGACGGTTTTGGCCTGGATATTTATTTTTATGGCATTAAATTCAATTTCATTATTGCCATCCATTTGTCTTCTTCTGATTACCGACCCTATACGTGCACTTAATTCCGCTAAATGAAAGGGCTTGGAGAGATAATCATCCGCGCCGGATTTAAGAGAAAAAATACGGTCTGCTAAAGAATTCTTTGCGGAAATAATAATAATACCGTCCAGCTTTTTGTCCCTTTTCAATTCCTCTAACAACCCAAGGCCGCTGCCTCCTGGTAACATAATATCCAGTAAGATACAGTCATAGTCATAATATTCTATTTTTTCCCTGCCCTCCTGGACAGTTGAAGCAATTTCACATAGGTAATTCTCCTTCTGTAAATATTGCTGGATGCTTAAAGCGAGTGCCTGTTCATCCTCCACGATTAGTATTTTCATCTTAAAACATTTATAATAAAGTTAATTACCGATAGGTTCAATTGTATTCAGTTCTGATCGGGGTTTGATTAAATTTAACAATGAGGGTAAAACAATTAATAACAAAGGTAATGCTACCAGAAATCCCCCGATCACAGAAATTGCAAGTGGTTGGTGAAGCAAAGCGCCTGTGCCTACACCCAAAGCCAGCGGGAGCAGGGCAATGATCGCACCCAGTGCGGTCATTAATTTGGGTCGTAGACGGGTACTAATAGCATAGACCAGTGCTTCTTCCTTCGTCATGACCGAAAGCGACTCCTGAAACTGGGCATAAGTAAAAATAGCATTTTCCCCAATAATGCCGACGATCATAATAAGCCCGGTGTAACTGCCAACATTAAGAGGCGTATGGGTCAAAAAAAGGAGCAGGTAACTACCTGCAATGCCCATCACAGCGACCAGTAAAATAATTAAAGCTACCCTGATGTCACGAAACAGGAACAAAATAATCGAAAAGACCAAAAGAGAAGAAAACAACAGGATCATCAACAGTTCCTTAAAGGACTGCTGCTGACCTGCATATGCGCCGCCATATTCGATATAATAGCCTTTGGGTAAATGCAATTTCGTATTAAGGTCTTTTTTTATTTCCGATAAGGTACTTCCCAAATCTCGGTTCTCAAGGCGACTACTGACTACCCCGACATTTTGAAGATCCTGCCTTTTTAACTCCGCACTACCTGGGACAATGGCGATCCTCGCAAATTCACCCAGGGTTTTCCTTTGCCCACCGGGTAGAAATATCGGCATATTCTTCAAAATACTGATATTGCTCCCAAAGGGCGCATTACTTATCAAGCGAATAGGTGTCATTTGCGCCGGATCAAAAACGTTGCCAGACTGACTTCCTTCCATGGCTGTTCGCAATTGGAATTGGAAATTATCAGGGCTGATATTATACTCAGCTAGCTTTACAAAATCAGGCTGGATATTCAATGATGGGCCTGCGATAGTAATACCGTCAAAAACATCGGCCGTACCTGGAATTGCCTTTAGGATTCCTGCCACTTGAACCGCATACTTCTGTATTACTATTTCATCCGGGCCGAAAATTTTGACTTCGACCGGCTGCGCGGAGCTCATCAAATCGCCCAGCATATCACCTATCACCTGGCCAAAATCAACGCGGAGGGCAGGTCCGGAGGCCTCAATTTTCTTCCTGATTTGCTCGATTACCTCCTCGGTTGTTTTATTGCGGCTTTTTTTAAGTTGAATCAGATAATCCCCGGTATTGGGTTCTGTGATAAAAAAACCCATTTGGGTACCCGTACGACGGCTATATGCCGCGACCTCCGGGTTAGCCATAATTATCTTCTCCACGGATTGAAGCATCTGATCGGTCTGCTCAAGCGTCGTTCCAGGTGGAGATACATAATCCATCACAATACTTCCTTCATCCATCTCAGGCAGGAACCCTGTTGCCAAATGAGGTAGAATAAGCACAGCACTCAATATTAAAATGGACATAAATAAATAGCTATACCAGGGTTTTCTAATAAAATAGCGTACCCACTTTCTTTCCTTAACCCGGTGGGTTTTTAATGGCTTTCTACTTTTATGATTTGATAAAGCCAAATAGATCACTGGCAGAATCAGCCAGGTGGCAAAAAACGAACAGGTTAGTGTGATGATCATCGTATTGGTCATCACTTTAAAATAGGCCCCGGCGACACCCGTCATGAGTAGAAAGGGTAGAAAAATAACAATGGTACTCAGAGAAGAACCAACCATTGATTTTAGCAGATAACGTATCGCTTTGTGCACCAGCGTAGGAGGAGACTCTTTTGGATGCTCTTCATGCGTCCGGTGGATCTGCTCTACGACTACAATAGCGTCATCAATGATCAAACCGATAGAAGCTGCAATCGCACCAAGGGTCATAATATTAAAGGTCTGCCCGGTGGCATAAAGAAGGATTAAAGTCAGGCACAGTGTAATAGGAATTGTGAGTAAAATAGCGGCACTGGCCTTGGGCGATTTTAGAAATAGCAAGGCGACCACAAGCGCCAGCAAAAGGCCAATCCATAGACAATCCGTTACACTATGAGCGACATTATTTACAAAATCTCCCTGAATATAATACGGACTAATTTCAACATCGGGAGGTATTATTTTCTTTAAGGCTTTAATCTGCTGTTCAATTTGTCTGGTAAGATTGATCAGATTTGCCCCTGGCTGTTTAATGACGGCGAATAAAACGCAGTCTGTCCCATCTGCATTTACCTTTATATATTCTTTGGCTGGATGAACGCTGATCGTTGCAATATCATTCAAGGTGGTCAACCGCTTTCCATCATTTTTCACGACCACAGCCTTCAGATCATTCATGTTGCGCAGTTGTGCGTCTGTAAGCGTCAGATACATAAGTCGGTAATCAGACAAATATCCATTTGAGCTTACAAAATTTGAGCTTTTTAATGCCTCGTCTATCTCCAATGGGGTGAGTCCAAGGCGACTCATTTTTTCGTAATCCAACTGCACCCAATATTCCTTTGACTGGCCACCAATGACCTGTATGTCGCTTACTCCTTGCACACTGGAAAGAAATGGCTTGACTGTATAAAGTGCCAGTTGTTTTAAAGCAATATGACTACGAGTCTTGCTTTTGAGTGAATAGCCCATTACAGACAATATAGACGGATTCATCTTTTCCACTGTAATGGCAACCCCGGGAGGAAGTTGATCCCGTACCCCATTGATGCGGGATTCAATGCGCTGTTTACTGAGGTCAATGTCCACATTCCAATCCATCGTAGCCGATAATTCTGTGCTTCCCCGACTGGTGGTGCTTTCCAGCTTACTTAGACCTGGCACCTGTTTCATGGCTATTTCAAGTGGCTTTGTCACTTCCACTGCCATCTGATCGATCGGTTGCTGGCCGGCCTCTGCGATAACTTTTATTTTTGGAAAGGTTATCTCGGGGAACAGCGCAGTTTGCATATTCATATAAGCGAAGACACCACCAAAAATCACCATACAGGCGAGTATAATGACAGGGTATTTATATTTATGAAAATGGGAAGCTGGCATATTGTTATTTTTGTGCAGCGTGTAGGACCTTGACTTTCGCCGAATCGGGGAGCCCATATCCTCCATTTACGATAAAGGTATCCTTCAAATTAAATTGGGGCGCTTTTATCGCTACCAGGCTATCATTCTCAATTCCTTTTTGTACAGCTATCTTAACAGCTGTTGAATCATTTATCAGCTGCATCACCCAGAACTCAGCCTGATTTTCATCAGAAAACAAGGCAGCCCTGGGCAGGGCCAGACCAATATATCTTTGTTTTACCAACTCAACTTTTGCAATCAGATTTTCAGGAATTCCTTCTGACCCACTCGGTTTGATCCATATTTTTTGCGTCTG
Organism: Arachidicoccus sp.; assembly: GCA_035497555.1. Classification (GTDB taxonomy): domain Bacteria; phylum Bacteroidota; class Bacteroidia; order Chitinophagales; family Chitinophagaceae; genus Arachidicoccus. The sequence goes on from DATJDF010000270.1 coordinate 9,950, forward strand.
GGAGCTGCTGTCCACAGAAGGCATTTGTTGGATGACCGTACCATTCAGTATTTTCCCATCCGGCAGTATTATATCCAAATCTTTATTGTCACTGAGCAACCCATGATATTCATAGGGCAAGTCCAGCATAAAGCCAAAGCTGCGATTATCAGTAATACTGCCTAAGGTTTCTCCGTCCTGAACATAATCTCCAGGCTGATGATTGAGCATTGTTAAAAATCCGGTAACCGGGCTCCTGACATAATTAACCCCCGAAAACCTGAAAGTAGAGTCTAATTGATTGATGGTATTACCCAGACTGCGTGCTTCTTTTGTTTCCAGGACAAAAAGCACCTGACCTTTTTGGATACGACTACCTACGTGCAGCGACCCGCGGATTATATACCCGTTTATATTCGCTTTTACATCGGATTTCAACAGAAAGGCGGAGACGGCATTTAAGTTGACTATTTCCGACAAAGTATCTATTACCGGTTGCGTAATTGTAACGGGCGTGACTGAACTTTCCTCAAGGGCGACCTGCCGAGTATCACCATTTGTTTTGCAACTGCTGTATAGCAGCGTGAAAAAAAGGATTATAGAAGTGATTAAAGATTTCATTTTACAATAAGATGATTCAGCTGGTTAATAAGGGAAAGTCGATCAATATTTTGCTGAATAAGTGCAGCTTGCAGATTAAGGTAGTTACTTACAGATTGTAGGTATTCCGACATTCGAACGTCACCGCTACCCAGTTGTTTCTTATTAGCTTCCATTAAGGTTTTCGCATAAACAACTTGACTGGTAGCCGTTCGATTCAGCTCTTCGGTTTGCGCCATTTGTTGCGTCAGTTGCATGATCTGCTGATGATACTGATGTCTGTAAAAGTCGCGATACTTTTGTCTGGTATCTGCTTCAATTTTATTTTTAAGTAATGCAGTTTGTTTTTGCTTGCCGTCATAAACCGGCAGGGAGAAATTAAGACCAATACTCAGGCCCCAGTTCTTATAAGCCTGAGCAGGTATTGCGGACTGATATCCGGCATCTGCAAACAAGTCCACCTTTGGTTTATATTCATAATTGATCATCTTCTCCTGATTGGCACTAATCAGGCTGTCAGTCTGATAGCTTTGATTGTATAAACTCTGTTCAAATGGCGGCAAGGGCACAATTTCAATAGCCGGAACAGCTAAAGAGATTAGGCTGGAATCTTCAAGTCCACAACTGTAATTTAATGCTGAATAGGCATTTAATAATTGTGCCTTTATCTGCTCTGTC
>DATJDF010000271.1:0-11599 GCA_035497555.1 Arachidicoccus sp.
ATAAACAGTCCAGTTATCGGCGTGTCCAATATCAATAGCTGATGATCCTGGTTCAATATTATCCCGGTTAATACTATTCGGACCCAAATCTATCTCCCATAAAAAAGTTCCATCCCTTTTATATGCTTCCAGTAAGGTTGATTTTGTACTTACATCCGGCTGCTTATCCATGACGTAATCAAACTCCCCATCTCCATCTAAATCTCCAACAAAAACACACTGACTCGCATAACCAGCAAGATTGCGGATTGGCACCTTAAAAAATGGCTGCACGGGTGTGTTAGCTACTAATGTAAATACCGCGCTCGCTGCCTGCTCAATCCCGTTTTCAACAGGTTTTACAAAATAGTTATTATCAACCGTCCAGTCGGCGGTCCTATCCACCCAATTGGTCCCTTTCAACAATACCTGATCATTTAATTTTACCGCAGCCCCACCACCGGTTGACCTGTAAATATTAAACCCAATGTTTTGTGCCTCTGTGCCTAACAAACGCCAGGAAATGAACGCTTCATCAGAAGCGCTTCGGGTGGCAACTACCCCACGACCCAGGTTTTCCATTTTACGTTGGCCCTGGACATTTAAAACAGAAAACGTAATCAGACAAATCCATAATAACAGTTTGTAGCAATACTTCATATCAAGAATTTTATGTGATGGATAATAATTGACTTACCCGCATGAGATGGCGGGCACAGGCTTATACACCGGTACTAAATACAATTAAAATGTTATTAAAGAAGGATTCTGTCGCCGACTACTCCTCCCATTTAAAGGGCAAAAACCAATTTGTCTTATTAGCTAGTTTAGCTGCGACTGCGGCTCCTTCAGCCGCATTACCCTCAGCTGCGAACTTTGCCTTAATCTTAGCCTGTAGGAACCGGACGCCGGAGCCAGGTGCCAGTTTTTCTCTTCGTAATGCGACACGCAGCAATGTAGGCCAGCGGTCACCCTCAAAAGCAAGTTCAAGCCCGCCAGACTCAACGAGTCGGTCTTCCATGTATAATTTCAGACTATCTTCTGCAGCACTGTTGAGGTAGGTTCTTGGTAGCACTGTTGTATCAAAATACTTGGCAGAATCAATCACCAGAATCGGCATATTTGCACGCCCCCGGATGCCGATATGCCGGTACCAAGGACTTCTGAAAGAAGGGAAATCACCCATTCTGGCATCAAAGTCAAAAGGAGCACCAAAACTCTGTTCAATATCAGTTACATCTCTGCTATCGTGGCTCGCATTCAGATGTTCAGGGTCAAATGTATAACGCAGGCCCAAATTCAGAAAGGCAAAGGCCAATTCGATTCTGCCTGCTCTGTTCGCAGCTTCTGCATAATGCAGATGCAAAGTCGCGGCTCGATATAGTATCCACTTATCATTTGTCTCAAACGGAGTGGTCGGTGTATAATTCGAGGTAAATTTGTTAATAACCGGTTGGCCTCCGACCATTTTCCAGGAAGCATTTTCACCCCTGTAATCTCCTGGTGTATTATCGCTGCGGGTTTGACTATTCCAGTTATTAATGGCAAACTGAGACGGCCTTAACTGGTAACCATTTCCCTGATTGTAAAACAGGTCTATAAAGGGATTTTTTGGCGCAAAGTTTTTATCAAAGGGAAGATCCCACATGATCTCATAATTGGAGTATCTTTCCCCATAAGGCTGGTTGAAAATATTTCCCCAATTCCCCCCACGCGTATGATCATCATAGCCTATTTTATAGGTATAATACCATTGTTCGCTGTTTTTGGCCGGATAGAGTATATCCCCATAATTCAGCATAACATGATAGTTGGTTGCGGCCTGTATATAATCCCCTTTCCATAAATAAAGATCTCCTAACAAACACCGGATCGGTAGAAAAAATTTATCGGTACTGTAGCCGTCCACTGAGGTTACAAGTGAAGTGCCGGCAGGGAATGGATCCTTAGCCGGTAATGCTGCAGTAAATTGAACAAGAGAATCAATTAACTGGTCAAAATTTAATTGGGTGAAATTTTTCTGATCCTTCAATGCATCGATATTCTCTATTGGGTTCGTAACATAAGCGATAGTACCATACTGAATACCCAACTGTAAATAGAGCCAGGAGCGAATTCCACCTACGGCAGAATACCTGATATCAAAATCTGCCTGCGTCATTCGTTTATCACGCAACATCAATTTAAAATTCAGGAGTGCATCATTACAATCCAGAATAATCTTATACATGGCTTTAGGGTCGCTATAAGGATTTTGCCCATTCACATTGAAGGTGCTGATTTGTTTGAGGTATTGATTGGCATTCTCTGTGGGTGCCATTAAATCCCCGCGTAATTCATTTAAGATGATATACTGAGGCGCAATATTCATAAGTTCACCGTATATACCGATAACAGCTGCATCGGCATCCTGTACGTTCTGATACACATGGCTCTTGTCCAGGACATTCTCAGGGAGTATATCCAGCGCTTTGTTACAGCTTGAAACCAACAGGCCACAAATAGCAATTACAAAAGTCTGTCTTAGGATTGTTATAGGAAAGTTCCGCATTTCTTAAATTTTTATAGTAAACAAGTCAGTTATTTAGAACCCTAACCGCAATCCTAATTGGAAGGTTCTGCCCAGTGGTTCAAGTCCCAGGTCAACACCCTGCCCAAAGACGCTCCGGGTGGCACTGAATTCAGGATCATAACCAAGGTATTTCGTAAATGTGAATAGATTATTTGCTGTCCCATATATATAAATATATTTTAGCGCACTTTTCTCAACCGGAATCTGATAAGATAAGGAAAGTGTTCTGAGGCGTAAGTAAGAGCCGTCTTCTATCCATCTGTCGGAAAACCTTGCATTTCCAGAAGGATCGCCCCATGACGCCCTTGGCATACTAGTCACCTGGCCGTCCGAACGCCACCTGTTAACAGTGGCCTCTGTCTGATTCTCGAAACCCGACATGGATTCGAGCCTGGCTCGCTGGTAATTATACAAATCCCCCCCCGTACTGAAAGTAAAAAGCATATCCATTTTCCAGCGCTTTAGTGTTACAGTATTACTAAATCCACCCGTCAGTTTTGGGTTGGGGCTGCCGATCACTTGCCGATCTGCATCACTGATCAGTCCATCACCATTATTATCTACAAAACGAACATCTCCGGCCTCAAATGCAGCAGTTGAACCATCCGCGCGCACATTGAGCAAACCCGATGCAGCCGCCTCTGCTGCAGTATTGTAAATACCATCTGTCTTGTACCCATAGAATTGATTTGCGGCCTGTCCCACCTTCGTCTGGTAAGTTGCATCTACAAACTGGGTCAATATTTCGTCGCCTGGTAATTGCAAGATTTTATTTTTATAAGAAGCAAGCGTAATGCCCATATCCCAGGACAATGCACCGTTACCAATCAACCTGCCATTCAGAGAAAATTCGAGGCCATCAGTCTGCATGGCGCTATTGTTAGAGATCAGATAACTAAAGCCGGTCGCCGTATTGATCGGCTCAAGTGTTATCATCTTTGTTGTTTTATTATGGTAATAATCCAAAGAGAAACTCACTCTTTCGTTAAATAAGGACCCATCCAGACCGAGATTCATTTTGGCGACATCTTCCCATTGAAGCGCCGGATTACCAATATTGCCTCTTACCACCCCCTGCATACCCAGCAAACTTTGAGAAATATAATATTGTCTTGCTGTATAGTTCCCGATATCATCATTGCCCGACTGACTATAACTCGCCCTTAATTTCAGGGATTCTATAAAACCTGCATTTGCCAAGAAATTCTCGGAAGACATGAGCCATGCACCGGAAATAGAAGCCATTACTGGATAGGAATGATCACTGATCTTAAGGCCTTCATCAGCCTGCGTACCAAATCTGGAAGAACCATCTGCTGCCACATTAAAAGAAAGGAAATATTTCTGTCTGAAATCATAGTCCGCATTAAAATAACCATTCATCCAACGCCATTTACCAATGGCACCACCAATTTCCCGAAGAGAGGCTACACCCATCCCAACAGAGACAAATTCATCCGTCGCAGAATTGTAACCTTTCCCAAATTCCTGTTCACTCTCATAATTGCTGTACCGGGCACCCAGATTCAGTGTCAGGTGATGGGCACCGCCGAATGTATGATCATAATTCAGGCGGGTATCATTATAAAGATTAAAGAAACGCTGCAAATTTGAACCGGAATGGTTATACGCAACAGCTTTATCCAAAGTATCAGGCACTACTCCTGACTGTGGAATGAAGAAATCTTCCTGCGCTTTATCAAAAGTCACACCGACTAAAGTCTGCAGATGCAAGGAAGGATTAAATTCATAAGCAAATTTTACAGTCCCAGAGAAGCGGTAATATTTACTGAAGCCCTGCATGTGATCGACTAAGGATACCGGGTTAGAAAATCCCAAAATGTCATAATCCGCCAGATTCGGAGAAACTTTACCGTCATCGCCTACAACATGTGAAGGAAGAATGGGCGGCTTAATCCAACTCAGATATAAAGGGTTTGTCTGGCTGGCCATGCCCTGATTCAACGAGTTTTGCTGATTAGAGCTCAAAGACAGATTAATGGCAGCCGTGAGCTTTTTAGAAAGATTCAAATCCCCGTTGAATCTGACCTGGTAGCGCGTTAGGTCTGTATTTCGCTGCATCCCGTCATTTTTCATATAACCCAGTGAAAGGGCATATTTGGCAATATTATCACCTCCGGTCACCTTCAGATAATAATTCTGATTGACGCTATTTCTTAAAATAAGGTCCTGCCAGTTCGTATTATAATGATACCGAAAATAATCAGGGTTAGACGGGTCATCATTCATAAATGGCATCCGTTGGATATCCTTGCTTGTCAGCGAAGTATCAGTACCCATTATATCAGAAATCAGCGTTCTATAGCCAGAAGCGTCCAGAAGGGGCAGGTTGTCAGCCTGGCTATTAAAGCCTGCATAAGCAGCAAAATCAATACGTGTTGCTAATTCCCTGGCTCTGGCCGTTGTGATCAGGATGACGCCATTAGCACCCTTTGTTCCATACGTGGAAGTGCCGCTCTTTAAAATGGTAATATTGTCAATATCTTTTAAGTCAATATTTGAAATCGGATTGTAACGGTGCTCACTGATTAGGTTGTTGCCATACATCTCATTATCATATGGGACACCATCGACTACAATTAAGGGTTGATTGGTTGCGTAAAGCGAATTAAATCCGCGAAGCATTAGATTCGCACCATCACCAGGTGTTCCGGAGTTTCTTTTTACATCAAGGCCAGCGACCTTTCCCTGCAAATAAGATTCAACAGACGCTTTTGACCCCTGGCGCCAGCCGTCGCCAACCTGAACCGATACAGCACTATAGCTCACCTGATTGGCGGGTCTCATTCCGAGTGGAAGGTTTACTAAATCATAAACTGACCCGAAAGGTTCCGTATAGAGTAGGATTGTCACATTGTTTCTCCCTTTAAGTGCAACCTGTTTGATCTGAAAGCCATCCGCACCGACGCTTAAAACAGCTTCAAGTGTGGGGACCCCCACTCTGAAAAACCCCTTGTTATCTGATATGGCAGCAGAATAACCTTCGATCTGGATCGATGCACCCACTAATGGTTGACCAGTTGCCGCGTCTTTTACCAGGCCGGATACAAAAACAGTATCTGCAGGAGCCGTCATCTTTGCCTCCCTATTATAGTTAACAGCTATAGAATCTCGCCTATTGCCAGCATAAGCCCCAGTGGCCAGGAAGACAAAAGCAAAGGCGGTTATAAATATTTTACTTCCTAATTTAGTTTGTTTATGCATAATCTTAGTTTAGAACGGGAACTAATTTAATGTAATCAAGGACGATTGTATTACTTCCGTTGGTTTTCACATTATTGGCGATTAGATATAGGTCCAATAAGCCATAAAAATCAGGTTTAAAGTCTCCTAAGTACACTTCCTGATAATTGTTTAGTTCTACTGTTTGATAGGGAAGTTCAGTATCAAACGTAATGTGCGCCGGATCCGAAAATGTGGTATCAACATGGCCTTTAAACGCCAGTTTCATTGGAAACGTACCTGTCTGGAAATCATTGACTGACACCCAATAAGCTTTATAGGTCACGGTATTTAAAACACGTGGATACCTGACCCAAAATGAGGCAATCCCGTAATTCTCGATCAGCAAGTCTCTAAAAATGGAATCTGTTCCAGGGATCCGCCTTTTACGGATGGTATAGGCCACTTCAGGATCCATAAAATTCGTGAAGGCTTCACCTTCAATAACTATAGGTTTTATTTTTGATTCCATATCATAATCGATATGATTTACCACGTAAACAATCCCGTTACTGACACGCTGCGTCTTTACAATATTGCCTTTGGTTATGTGAAAACGTACACTGTCCTTAATAGAATAAAGTATACCTGGTAATTCGTCAGGATTCCAGACGCCCTGAAATGTCAAATCTTTTACAATATTCCACTGGGTCAGGCTATCTGACTCAATCTGAGTAGAATCCTGAAAATAAGCCGCCAACTTCGTTTTTTCCTGTTCGTAGGCTGCGTCGGTCAAAATAACATAGGTCACCAAAGAATCTTCGTTATTTATATTTACCCTTTGCAGTAAGCGATTTCTTTCAACCAATCCGGTACCCGGCTTATAGATGGGAGCGCCAGTTAATGGATCCAACCCGATTTGTTCAGCACTATCCGGGTCTACATACATATATTGCAGCTGCTCTATATATTTTCCTTGCTCAGTATTGGCATAATCTTTCATAAAGAACTCCCATGCATTCTGCTGCGGCAGCACAGCCTGACTGATGATGTGTAACACCCCATTTTTGGCCCTCAGGTCTGGCGTAACAATGGCGGCATCATTTAACTTCGCCACACTAAACAGTACATTTTTCCCTATGAGTGTCTTTAACCGGATCGCAGGATCTGCATCAGCTGTAAAATGCGGCTGATTCGTAATAAGGCCTCCAATCAACAGCCGCAACTTTGCAGTGTCTGCCAAATACGATGGATCTACTTTATCAAATGCTGCATTATTCGGTGCCCAGACTGTAAAGCTAAGCGAGGAACTTAATACTTTATCATAGCCTGTCTTCTTTAGATAGCCACTAAATGCACTCAGCTCAGGGTTTCCCTCTATCGTTACCAATAAATCGTTCTTAATAGTTGGATCCGTAATCTCATTATGCTTGTTCCATTCATCCTTTTTACACCCTAGTACACCAATGGTCAGTCCAAGGATGAGCAGTATCAGGCATTTATTTAATCGTATCATATTACCGTATTAATATTTTAATAGAATTTCATTTACGCGAGGATTATGGTGCATAAGTTTTTGTGCCATCCATCTGAAATCTGGGATAAATCTGATCCATGTCTACCGGTATAAAATGAATCATATCCAACCAGTTGTCATTATCTGTACCTTTTAGGTTTGTAAACCGGAGATCATGACGACCCGTTGTCTGGATATCAATGGTGCCAACTAAGTAACCTTGCCAATTGGAACTCACGGGATCTGTATAATTTTTCCATCCCTGGGCCTCCAGTTCAGCGACAGTTCCTTTGGGTATATAGGTAGCAAAATTAATCGTCCTTTGCAATGGCACACCGTCGATAGATACCTGATTGATGTTATCACGACCGGCACGCCTGAAACAAACCCAGATTTTGTATTTCCCCTGTACCAGTAATGGAGTTTTTAATTCTACATAAGGTGTCCTGTTGGCTCCAAGTGGAATCTTCAGATAATCCCCATATAGAAATGGGCTTCCACCATAGATATAAGACGGAGTTGCGGGTCCTGGATCTGTTATAAAGGAAGGCAAATTCGTCAGACTATAATTATAGCTCTGTTTTCCATAATAAGAAGGCAGGCTCATAATTTCCGGATACTGACAAACATCCCAATACACGGCAAATGGTGAACGTACTTTGATGGATAAAGCCCCTAACGCTTCATGCAGAACGCCATTGGTTGCGGACAAATCACTGGTGTTTCTGTTGAGGACGATTCCCGGTTCATGCACACCATTAAAGACATCGTCATTTACCAACACGGTACTGCCTGATAATTTAGAGGTGATGACCTGTAAAGGGGCGAGTGTATTGAAGGAGGAACTCGAGATAATGTCCGCCAGATAATTGGCACCGTGCAGTACATGGTAGGCCACGAACATATGGAGACTGTCAGCTGGATTTTTTGGATCGGTGGTATTATTATATTTGTCTCTTAGTGCTTCAAAATTCTGGATACCATTTGCATGAAATACAGAATCTGACTGCGCGAGTACCGTAAACCACGCATTTGCAGAATCATGGCTTGCAGCGGGGAGGATATTCAAAGAATCGTAAAAGCCGGTAAATTTTAATGCCTGAGTGAATATACCATAACGCCCATCTTTTTCTATTTTTTCTGCCAGTGTAAATCTAGCTGGTTCCAGCACATGGTCAATCACATGGATGACTCCATTACCCATTCTCAGGTTCGTCTCCAATATGTTGGCCTGACGGTTAACAGTAACCCTTGTCACACCACCGCTGAAAGATGCTCCTGTAACAAGATACTGACCATACATTGTCATTTGCGGCAGCTTACCATCTGTAAATGAGATGGAATAGACCGTATCCTTCAATAAATGAAATTTGACAAGGTCCTGCAATTCTTTAACATCCACCTGATCCACGGAGGTTTTATTCATCGATTTCAGGTATGACTCAACCCCTGCATTGGTCGGGAGAAATAATGTATAATGACCATAAGCACTTAAGAAGCCGTCATAACCCGTTACAGAGAGTATCTGCCGGAAGGCCGAAAAGGAATCCGGGTGTGCATCCAAATAGCCTGTAATATTCACCTCATCGGTCGTGCTATAGATAATTGGTACCTTCTTGCAGCTCCAGATAACCAGCTGGGCCATCAGCACCAGAAGTAGTAGTCCAAAGGACTTTTTACCAAATAATGATTTTTTCATAAAAGTATATTTAAACTTTTTATAGATAATTAGGAGGCTATTTGTAATATGGATTCTGGACCAATGCTTTATCGGTCTGCAATTCCTGCGCATTTATAGGCAGATAGTGACTTCGGACATCCTTGTATTTATTGATAATGGTCTGTTGCAAATAGCCAGGTGAGTTTGCTGTTACCGCTAGTAACAGCGTATTCAGATTTGCATAATTGTCACGTTTTGCATAGCGCAGTAGATCAAACCATCTTTTGCCTTCAAAAGCAAATTCCCTGGACCTTTCTGCAAGTATATAAGCAGCGATATCGCCCTTATCTGATGGATCTGGTTGCTGAAAGGTATTTTCTGTCGCATGTGCCCTTGCACGGATCGTTGCGACAAGGTCTAATGCTTCTTGCCCTTTGCCCGTCTGGTTTAAAGCTTCCGCCTTCATGAGCAGGATATCCGCAAAACGGTAGACGAACCAGTGCGCATATGACTGATCAGCTGTCCTCGGTACCAGCGTCGTCCCACTGCTCGCTCCGGCAAACTTCCAGATCATTCCATCCGCCGCATTCAATGAGCCCCCATTGCCTCTGATATCAAAGGTCAGCCCCGTCGGGTCTAAGCCATAAACTTCTTCCATTACACTTGGAGCAGCAATAAATTGTTGATTTGTGGAAATAAACAAATCATAGAATGGATTGAGTGCTTGTTGGTCAAACTGGAACTCAAAAATGCTTTCAGAAGAATTACCCTTAAAATATAAATTATTGAACCACCTGGATTGATCGCTTCCATCCACCAGGCCAAAACGCTGAGAGTTGATTACCTTATCACATGCCGCGATACAATCTGCATATTTATCTTCCCATAAGTAGACATCTGCGGCTATGGCGTATACCGAATACTTGGTCAGCCGGCCCTTATCTTTATTTAAATCCCCGTAGGTTTCTACTGCATATTTTTCTGCAAATTCTAAATCCTTGATAATTTGATTAAAAACTTCTTCTTTAGAGCTTTTCACCAATTGTTTTACCTGCTCATCAGAGGAGGTTGCCTCCAGTTGCAAAGGGACTTCACCAAAGGTTCTAAGCAGATAAAAATACATTAACGCTCTTAACCCATGTGCTTCCGCTAAGTAGGCGTTCTGCTGCTCCTCTGTCAAAGTCGCATCCCGGCTCAAAACACCAGGACCAAAATCGAGCACTGTATTGCAATAATTAATCGTACGATAGAAGGGTGACCAATCTGTATAAGGATTCGAAGACAGGATATTCGCCTGCATAATATTTACTAAATCATTTGAAGATTTCAGTGTAGAAGTCACCATATCGGCTCTCATTTCTCCCCAGGCAAACATATCGACTACAAGATCATTATCCAATAAGGAAGAGTAGCACCCTACAACAGCCGCTTCCAATTGCTCTTTGGTTTTCCAGTAGTTATCACGGATAATTCCATTTTCCGGCTCCACATTCAGCCATTTGTTACACCCGGTATTTGTGCTGAATATAAGTACCGCTACTACAGTATATAATAATATCTTCTTCATAACTTTCAAATTTTTTGGTTAAAAACTGACATTTAATCCAAAAAGTACATTTCTGGAAGGTGGCGTTAATGCATCATCCTTTGGATAGGCAAAAGGATCATTATCCCCGACAATAGATACATCAGGATTCTGTCCTTTATACTTTGTCCAGGTGTACAAATTTTCAACAGTTACGTAAAAAGCAGCACTCCTGACTCTTAACCGGTTCAGCAGCTTGGGCCCGAAATTATAGCGAAGCGTCACCGCCTGCAACCGAACATAAGAAGCATCCTGAACATAACGGCTGGAACCTAGCCAGTTGTACCCGGAGCGGTAGAGCGCTCTTGGCATATTGGTAATGTCACCTGGATTACGCCATCTGCTTAAAACGGCTGTGCTCTGATTATTAAACCCATACATACTTGTCAGGTTCATGTCTGCCTGATTCACTACATCGTAATCCAGCTTATAATCAAAGAAGGTAATCAATTTCAGTCTCTCCATGAAGGTCACATTCAAGCCAAAACCACCTGTTATTTTAGGGAGACCATTTCCTAAATAGACAATATCCTGATCGTCGATATTACCGTCGTGATTGATATCTGCATACTTGGCGTCTCCCGCTTGGAATGTATAATCAACCGAGGGGTAAGCAAACCGCATATAAAGTTGCTCTCCATTTGCTCCGGTGACCTGCTTGCCAGCAGCATCACGGACTAGGGTTGCTTCCTTATCTGTATATACTCCTTCATATTTGTATCCGTAAAAGGAACCAAATGGATTTCCGATCTGTAAATAAGTTTTGTAAATCCCATTCTGGTCTATCTTTATCCTATTTTCCCTTGGATAAAAGGGAGAAATTGAACGAATTATATTGGTATTTCTGGACATATTAAAATCAAAGCCTATACGCCAGTTCTTGGTTTTATAAGGAATGGTATTAATAAGTAATTCCCAACCCTGGTTATCCATGGTACCAACATTCGCTGCCATTGCAGAGAAACCGGTGTAAGAAGGAATTTGCAATTTATCATAGAACATATCCTTAATCCGGTTGCGATAAACTTCAACATCAATTTTAATCCTGCTATTAAACATCCAAAGGTTGAAGCCCAGGTTACTACCCACAAGCGTCTGCCATTT
>DATJDF010000272.1:0-15448 GCA_035497555.1 Arachidicoccus sp.
TCATCCTTTAGGATATAAGCTTTGGCTAACTCCAGATGGCAGATCAGATATTGAGTAACGACTTTGCCTTCCCCTCCTTCCCAGGGATGAAATTTACGAGCCTTAATCAGATCCCGGGCTTTTGCATAGTCGCCCAATTGATTGTAAAGGGTAATTCTTTCCAAATACAGGTCATCTCTGAATTTAACGAGTTCAATATGTTTTTCCAGAAGCGCCAGCCTTTCAAGTACGGGGAAATTTTCAATTTTATATAACTGATCAAGCTCCATAAGTACACGCGCATCAGTCGTATCCAGCTCAAAGGCTTTTTTCATCTCAGCGAGACTGTCTTTAGCATTTCGCTTTTTATTGTAATAGGCCAGTGACAAATTACGGTGTACCGTTGCAAAATCAACATTTAATTGCACAGAAGCCTCCCAGTGCCGGATTGCTTCGGTGTACTGTCGGTGGGCATACCAATAATTTCCGAGTAAATAATGCGCCTGAGCGTCAGATCTATTGTGACTAGCAGCTGCCTCGAGCACCATTTTATCTTCGACTTTATATGCAAAGCAATAATCTGGTGCGGCCTGCATCCCTAATTTAAAATAGTAATCACTTTTTTCGATATCGCCATACTTTTTATAAAGCCAGCCTAAATAATAATATAGTAAGGGTGGTAAGGCAGCAATACGTTCTTGCTTCTCTTTGCCAATCTGCTCAATATATAATTCCAGCATTGCGATCGCTTCCCCGTAAAATCCCGCCTTAAAATAATCGATGCAGTACTCCAAATAATTATTGAAGCTGTTTCGTATTAAAGTGACAAATGCATCAAAAGCTTCACCTTCCCGGCTGAAGGCAGGTAATACCTGGGGCTCATCTAAATTTCTATTCGCTTCTATAGTTTCTTTCTTTATGAGGGCTTCAAACAGGCAACCAAAATTAAATGGATCGACCCTCAGGGAGGCTTCAATAAAATCGTCAGCCTCCTTTATTTTACCCAATTTGCGCAATAAAATGACCTTTAGATGCCGGGCGCTGTGACTATGCCAACTCTTTAACAAAGACTTTTCAATAAGAGACAAAGCCTGATCAAAATCGCCCTTCAATGCTGCTGTTCTGGCAAGTTCCAGAAATCCTGCATGCTGCCAGGCGTCATTCCAGGTCGCTTTATAAAGCGCATCCATCGCTTGTTCATATTCCCCTAATGCGACCAGACTCAAGCCAAGATTATAATAGGGTTCTCCCATTTCCGGATTTGGATTACGACTGGTCAGTCTTTCAATAGCTTTATTAAAGTAAGGCCGGGCTTCTTTTGATTTCCCAATACGCAGATACCAGCGCCCTACCGCATTGTTACACCTGACGTCCAATGGATCCCTTCGAAGTCCTTCATTATAATAATCAAGTGGAGAAAATGTCGCATGACGATATTGTTCCAAATGAAGGCCGTTAAGATACAGCTCCTCTATCGTAGCTATATCTGCCGGCGCCAGGGCAGCTTTGGCCGCAATAGGAATGTCCGGTGTAATGTCCTCATCCTGCTGCCACTCGACGAGGATATTCCCCCGCTGATCACAAACCCGCAGGGTAATATCTTTATGAGCAAACTTTTTAGAAAGCTTTAAACTGCGTTGAAAACTTTCCATCGGTGTCAACTGCTGTTTCCACTCATGCAACAATACCCTTGTAGAATGCTCCTGGTTAAAAACCTGGATACGTGCACCAGGATAGACCTGGGTAACATATACTTTAAGCTGGATAGACAATTGGTCAAATGTAACACTGAGTGCTGCTTCCTTAGTCGCATTTTTGACCATACCAATCTCGGCATATGGCATAAAATACTGTTCAAAGCCCTTTTCCTCTCCCGGTTGTATCCAACTAAAATCAGGCTGATTATCCGTGAAGACGCCGCACATAATTTCAATATAGGGGCCGTCTTCATCCGTCAGATTCCGGTCCCAGGCCCTTCCAAAGTCACCGTTGCCCCAGGTCCATTGCTTTTTACCATTAGAAACATGATGATTTGCAATGTGCAGCATCCCCGCACTTTTGTCATGCTCATAACTGCCAATAAAATCATACTTTGACTTAGCAGCCATAAATGAGGTGGGTACCGGTATATTTTTATACATAGAAATATCCGTTCCCGGTGCGTAATCCACTTTATAATAAGTGCCCCTGGCAATAGGGAATGCACTGACATCTCTTTTCCCATGATCAAACACCGCATGGACATCAGGGGGAAATACAGATTGGTAAAAGTCATTTACTTTTACAGCAGGATTGGCCCACCATAGGAAAGACTGTGCAAATGGCGTCCGGTTGTATAATCGACCCTTAATTTCCAGGTAAGCTTTATCAGGATACAGCGTAAAACCAGCCATACCCTTTGTACGAGACATCTTCTCCACTTCGCTAACCCATACTGTAGCGCTGCCATCCTCGTAGGTTTCTATTTTATAATCTACCGGTTCAAATGTGGAAGGTCTATGATGCTGCGGCCAGTTAAATTCAATACCGCCACTGATCCATGGGCCCGTCAGACCCACAAGTGCCGGTTTGATCACCTGATTGTAATAAATAAAATCACGACCGCGCAACTTATCATAAGCCCGGTGTACCCGCCCCCCCAATTCCGGCAGGATCATGATTTTAAGATAATCATTCTCAATAAAAATAGCGTCATATGATTTAAGATGCTTTTCATCTTCTATTTTTTCAATTACGGCATTGGGGTAAACCACTCCGCTTGAACCCTGGTAAATTCTCTTTTCCAGAAACAGTGGATTCTTCTCAGGCCGTCCCGTTTCATAGGTTGGAATATCGATCTTCTCAAGCCATGCATGTACTTTCATCTTCGCTTTTTTACTTTTATTATTGTATAGCTTAATCTATTCTTTAATGTCTTGCTGGGCTTTCATAACCTGCTCCAGTCTTTGTTTAATAAAGTCGCAATAATTCTTTTTTTAATTCTTTATTTTATCCACATCCGATTTTCTTTTATTAACTTCGTACCAACGCTTACAGACGCTAGCTTTATCTTATATCTGCCATTTTTGTCACGAAAGAACGATCTAGCGGAAAAAAACGGTTATCATCGCGCCGAACCCTGATTTTTGACAATCTTTAAATTATGTTGTAAAATTACTATAGCGCGCCTTAATGGTAAATGGAATAATTGTTTATAATGATGGATTTTATTATTATTGTCACCTACTTATCATCAATCTGCCATGGAAAAGAAAAAAGACGGTTTTGAAGGCCAAAGAGCGATTGTTCTCCCCAGAACCATTCTCAGCAACTATTGCAGTACGAATCCCATGATCTCTCGCGCCTATATTACCGATATTGGCTATTACCCCAAGGCCAAACATCATTATAGGGAACGGACTGCCGGTATCGATCAAAATATTCTTATTTATTGCCAGGATGGAAAAGGAAGTGCCCGAATCGGCAATATGGATTTTAACATCCAACCGGGCGAATACATACTGATTCCCGCCGGGACGCCCCATAGGTATGAAGCTGACGCCGGCTCACCATGGAGCATCTACTGGGTACATTTCAAAGGAGATCATGCTCATTTGATGGTAAACCATAACATGCATAAAATGGGGACTTTTAAGGGAGCCATCAGTTTCCAGCAAAAACGAATCCAGCTATTTGAAGAAATGTATGCCAACCTGCTTATGGGTTACAGTCCGGATAATCTTTGCTTCGTCAACAGCTGTTTCACCTATTATCTCTCTTCCTTTGTATTCCCGGATAACTATAACCATACAGATAAAGAGGGATCCAATGACACGGTCCATAATGCTATTGCATTTATGCAGGAGCATATAGATCAAATCCTAAGTCTGGAAGCTATGGCTGCACATGTCAACCTTTCCATTTCTCATTTCTCCTTCCTTTTCAAGAAAAAAACCGGCTTTTCACCTATTGAGCATTTCAAACATCTCAAAGTTCAAAAAGCCTGTCAATATTTACTATTTACGGATCTTCGTATTAAGGAAATCGCCGATAAATTGGGTATAGAGGATCCGTACTATTTTTCCAGGATGTTTTCCAAAGTCATGGGTATGTCACCCGCGTCCTATCGTATCAAAAGAATCAACTAAGATTGATGTACAAATTGAACCAGCCGGTAGTAGCCTGTTTACATTTCAGACAGGCTGCTACCGGCTGATTTAAATAAGATGGCCAATAGATCCAATTAATAGTTTAATGTCCACCGAATACCGATTCCATTTCTTCCAGTGTTTTGCCCTTGGTTTCTTTGACTTTAAATTTCACAAACAGGAAGCCTAAAAAACAAATACCGGCATAAAGTAAGAAGGTTTTGCTCTGTAACTTACTATAGAGAACAGGGAAGGTAAAAGTCAGTATAAAATAGCTGATCCACAAAAATATGACGGCAGTAGAAGTCGCAATCCCTCTGATACGTGTCGGGAATATCTCGGAAATCAATACCCAGGTCACCGGTGCTAGGGAAACTGCATAGGTAGCGATTGCCAGTAGCACAAAGATCGATACATAACCAGGACTCGCCTGGTTACCGATTAATAAGGATAGAATCACATATAAAATGGCGAGCCCTAAAGCGCCGGTAAGCATTAGGGGTTTACGACCAATCCTATCTACCTGCCACATGGCAAGCAGCGTAAATACCAGGTTGACTATGCCGATGGCGACCGTTTCAAACAGCTGCCGGTCAAGATTAGCTCCGACAGATTCAAAAATGGTGGAGGTATAATTAAATACAACATTAATACCACAGAGCTGCTGAAATACCGCAAGTATGATACCGACCATGACTGCCGGCCGGACAGATTTATGAAACACTGCTTTTAGGCTAGGTTTTTCATGTCCAGATAGCGAACCTTCGATGTCTTTAATGGTCTGTGGGATGGTCAGGCTCTCTTCAATTTTTGCAAGCACTTGACGGGCTTTATCCACCCGCCCAACCTTTACCAGCCAGCGCGGGCTTTCAGGTAAGAACCAAACGCCAATTAAAAATAAAAGTGCCGGTATCGCTCCAAGGCCAAACATCCAGCGCCAGGCATCTTCGCCTTTATCAGCTAACTGATAATTCACTAAGTTCGTGACAAGAATACCAATGACAATAGTGAGTTGATTAATGGCCACGTTGCGCCCCCTGGTACCGGCGGGAGAAACTTCAGCAATATACATGGGACTGAGCATGGAGGCCATGCCTACACCTATACCTGCTAAAAAACGCATCAGGATAAAAATCGTAAGGTTAGCCGCTAAAGCCATTCCCAAGGCCGAACCGCCAAAGAGGATGGCTGCAAGCATCAGGCCTGGTTTTCTGCCATATTTATCCGACAAACTGCCGGCTATAATACAGCCCAAAATACATCCCAGCGCCAGAGACCCTGTTAAAAATCCCTCCCAATACACGGATAGCTGGAAGCTATCCCGCAGAAACGGAAGTGCCCCTGAAATCACGGCAAAATCAAATCCAAATAAATAACCTCCTAATGCCGATATAAAGGCAATGCGCAAAATATACCCATTATTATACCCGTTACGGTACCTGGCTGCTGCACCCATATCTTATGTAATTTTTATATTGTTTTTAAAACATCCTATCTCCTGATAAATGAAACCGTCCAGACCGGTAACCAAAATAATGGTTTCTTCATGGATAAATTTATTGGTATAAACTTGTGATTTTAGCTGAACTTACGGTAACCACCGGCTCAAAATGATCGGTCGCCATATACTTTTCAAGACTATAACGCAATTGCCGTGCCTCTGGCCGGCTAGCTGCATCGGTTGTCAAATCAATACCGGATACCAGTAATCGCCCTTTGCCAACCCTGCATTCAAAAATCAATCCCAGTGGACGGGCTGTCACCCAATCATCAATCACCCGTACAATCGGCTGAATATTTTTATCTACTTTGTCCAGCCTTATCGCACTACCATGACGCATGGCGTCCCACCACTCCCAGCTACTGTAATAGTCTGTTGGAAATTGGTTTAATGCCGGATGGGCCGGATTACATAAGATACCTAAAGAATGCGGTGGTTGGCCGTGGGTCCAGGCAGTATTCCAGAAAATACTTGAAAATCCGATGGGAATCTTTCCACCCTTATCTGCCTTAAGAGATCCCTGTTTTAAATTGAGTAAAACTTTTCCACCTTTTGCCAGCAGATTAAGTGCTGCCTCGTCTAGTTGCTGTGTCACTAATATTTGCGCATCGTTAATAGATGGATTACTGGCCGGATATACAAAAAGCTGCCAGCTATTGGTGTATTCACCCACAGTAATGGCTAAGGTCAACTGCTTTGGAAATTTAATCGAACTTAGATGCTGTTCAATCTTTCCAATAGCAATGGCGTTACCCAGCGCAATATCCTGAGGTTCAAATTGTCCTTTCATAAGTACTTTGCCAGACTTGTCTTTCAATTGCCATTTTGGTGTGACGTTTTTTAAAGCGGACGCCCCAAAATTGGCGATCTGAACGGGCACTGATAAGGTTTCACTATTCAGGTATACCATTTTGGGAAGTAATGCTAGCGGCACGACGCTGTTGCAAAACGCACTGTATTCTTTACCTGTTATATAGCCCTTGTCTTCCCAAAATGGATTCAGCACACCCACCAGTGCTGTGCCCTGGCCCGGAAAATCATGCAAGTCTAGAAGTTGGAACCCCCCGAAACCCGGCGTGCGGAGTGCGGCTTCAATATCGGCTTTATAACAAAGTGCCTGCAACTTCCCCGAGGCGAGCAGAAAGCTGTCCGCTAATTGGCCCATGCCATTGCTATGTAATTTGTCCTGGAAAATTTCAAAATTCTTGGCGCGCATTACGCCGTCATATTCTTTTATTTCTTTAAAATCAGGATATACGCACCACTGCCCGATCTCATGGCTGACGGTTGGATGCTGCCATTTGGAGATAATAGTGGACCAGTTATAATCTGCCTTAGGGGCGTCCTTATTTATAATACTTTTTAATCCGCCGCCCCAGGCCTGAATCCTTGGATCCGGCGTCGAATTGTAATCATTTTCCGCAACGATGGGCCAACCCGCAGCTGTCGTATAAAGCCTGCGGCTGTCCTTAGCTTTCCAGTATTTTACAAAATCCGTCAGATACTGAACATGGTTTTTCCCTGCCGGCTCATTACCATATGCCATCATACAAAAGGATGGATGATTGCCGTAAGCACGAATGATTCGGTTACTCTCTGCATAGATATATTGATCCAGTGGATCACCGTCACCGATTGTTGCATCCTGATTTGCCCAAGAGGCGCATTCGATCTGGAGATAAAACCCCATTTTATCAGCTGCCTCAAATGCGGCTTCTGGAGGGCACCATGAATGGAACCGCATATGATTGAGCCCGTAGGAACGGCATATCTTAAAAATCCGAAGCCATGCTGCTATATCTGTAGGTGGATAACCCGTCTTGGGGAAAATAGCACATTCCAAGGTTCCCCTTAGAAATGTAAGCTGACCATTTATGGTAAATTGTGTACCCTTCGCCACAAATTCCCGCATACCGAACAGGGCGGTCGACCTACTGACGCCGACTTTCGCTGAGGAGGTCTTCCCTGTTCCGTTTGCACCATTATCTACCAAGGTCACTGTTAATTGGTAAAGATTGGGGGTGAATTCACTCCATAGTTTCATGTTGTCCTTCATGGAATATATAAGCTCCTGCGTCGTGGTACCAGTGTCAGCTGCAATCGCGATTTCAGCTGCCTTTGCATTACTTACTACTTTTAATTGCCATGAAGAATTTGCAGGCAGCAGGTCTGCTCGTGCAAGAAGGTGACCATTAAATTTTCTTTGAGACTTATTAACGATGGTCACTAGTACGCGCGCCTGTTTTTTATGAATATCGCCAAACACCTGTATATTATCAATATACACGGGTGCTTTCGCTTGCAGTAGTAACTGTCCAACCATTCCATTCCAATTGCCCTGCGTATGATCAGAAATACTATGGGAATTCTGTCCAAAATGAATATCTTTTACACGGTTATCCACCCGTACACTGACCTTGTGTTTTCCTGGTGTCAATACACTGCTAAGGTCAAAGACATGTGCGGTGGATAAACTATTTTCCATACCAATTTCCTGATCATCCACCCAGACAGTCGTCTCCCAATGTGCCCGCTCAATATAGAGTTCTGTATGTTTTCCTGACCAACCTGCCGGGATATCTACTGTCTTCTGATACCAGGCGGCTCCTTTATAATACTTGACAGGTTGCAACCAAAACGGCACTTTAATATGACCGGGCACCCGGTAGGGTGCATATTCAGGTTTAAAGAACCAGGATGAATCTACAATACTTCCTGTCCAGGGTGTATTAATTTTAATGTCATTCCCTAATCCGTTAGAAGTCATGGAGCCGGGTAATTTAATGCTGCCAGTCAGGTTCTTTGCAAACCATTTTTCCTGTATCCCCTTGTCCAGTGAATCTATCTGGAAAGCCCAGTTGCCTGCCAGGTTGATTGTTTCAGTAGAAGCAGCTGCCTTATTGGACAGCGTTTGAATCGTCTGCGCCCGGGTGATTGACATTTGCCCGCAAAGGATCAGTGTCACCAGTAGCCACCATGCCCTGAATCCTGGCATGGAAAACCTGACTGGACGATGATTGAATTGTACTGGCCAAAACTTTGAACTCATTCTACTGAGGCAATTCGACTTGACTTTAATTAAAACTGTCTTAATTGTGGTTGTCATGGCGGTTCTAAGTGACATAGGCTTCCTGGTTGTTTGCATATTCGTTAATTGTTAAAGCGAACGTGGCTATTTGAATAATTAAATTTAATAATTTTTAAAATCCTTCAGAAATGTTATTTATCCTCTTCCCTGAAATTGTAGTCCCTATTATTCCCAATTCGGGTTCTGTACCATTTGCGGATTACTATTGATTTCACTTTGAGGAATAGGTAAATAATCATGCTTCTTTTCCACAAAGAACTGCTTTCCTTCCTTATCGCAGGCAGCAATGGCGGAGTCCAATAATCCCCATCTGCGCAGATCGTAGAAACGCTGATTCTCTCTGGCAAATTCTATCATTCGCTGGTGCCTGATTTCAGCTAACATCTGGTCTTTCGTAAAACCGGTGGCGAGTGCCTTAAGCTTTGCCCGACTGCGGATCTGGGTAATATAAGGATAGGCCTCTGCTTGTTTATTCTGCATCGTAAGCGCTTCTGCAATCATGAGCAGCACATCGTCATAGCGTAATGCCCTTTCATTATTACTTGATGTATAGTTGCTCGCCCCGCTTGCACCGGAGAGTTCATTGACCTGATTATAATTCTGGTATTTTTTAATCATCGAATGATAGCCAAAAAGCACGCTAAAGCTTGAAAAAGGTTTATTATAGAATTTTGCGCCCGGATAATCCCATACAAGTGTGGCATACATTCTTGGATCAAAATCACCTGAGACCGTCTTTTCTTTCTGAAATTCTTTAAAAAGTACATCCGTTGGGCTAATTTCAAACCAACCGCTCACTTCCGCCGGCGCAAATTCCTGCGCTGTGGTTACTCCAAGTGCCTGTGTTGAATTCTCGCCTCCCCAGGCATTGGTACCACCAACATCTCCCAGTTGGATTTCAAAAATAGACTCCAGGTTGTTTTCTTTCGTATCTATAAAATTATCCCCATAATTCGCCATCAAAGCATAGCTAAAAGGAGACTTTGTTAACTGCATGAGTGTCGATACCGTATTAGCCCAATCTGCCGTATATAAATAAGACTTCCCCAAATAGGCCAGTGCCGCTCCTTTTGTAGCGCGGCCAACCATACTGGCTGGATACTCAACCGGCAAGCCGTCAGCAGCTGCTTTAAAATCGGCCTCAACCTGTTTCCATACTTCCGCCTGAGGTGTTTTGGGGTTAAAATAATCGTCCTGAGACTGTGCTGTTTGCAAAATGAGTGGTACATCCCCAAAATTAATGGCAAGGATAAAATAATTAAGCCCTCTTAGAAACTTCGCCTCTGCTATATAGGCGGCTTTTGCTGCTTCGTCCAGTGAAGTAACCCGGTCGATATTTTCCATAATCTGGTTCGCTCTGAAGATACCGCGAAAAGCAATATTCCAAAGTGAACTTCCAACACCGTTATCGGGTGTATTGGTATAGGTGGTTAACTGATAAAGATCCGCTACGTCATGGCGGATGAAAAAATCATCTCCCCGGCCATTGCCCAGTTCTATTCCTCTCACTCCCCAGAAACCACCGTTTACATCTCTGAGCAATCCATAAGTGGCAGCTAGTGCACTCTGAACATCTGTCTCTGTTTTCCAATACGTAACGGAAGTAATCTGATTAGGATTATTTAATTCCAGTGTCGACTTCGCGCAACCCACCCAAAACATAAGTGCTATGGCTGCGGTCCCAAGTGATATTGTTATCTTTTTCATACGTAATATTTTGAGGTTTCCCTAAGTGATCTTTTAAATTGAATTGAACAAATCATTACTGATTACTTAAAAGCTAAGCTGGATACCGGCCGAATAAACTTTAGACAGCGGGTAAGCCACATGGCCATAATCGACACCTCTGTCAAAAATGCTCCCCGAGCGGCCTATATCCGGGTTATAGCCGGTATACTTCGTGATCGTAAATAGATTATCCCCACTTACATAAATCCTTAAAGAAGTTACTTTCCATCGGCTCAGCAAATCCTCCGGTAAAGTATAACCTAATTGCAGGGTTTTCATTCTGAGATAAGATCCGTCTTCCAAAAAGCGCGAAGAAGTCCGGTCGTTAAAGTTGGGGTCATCAATCACTGCACGCGGTATATTTGTATGGTTTTCGGCGGTCCAGGCATTGAGTGTTGCCGTGGAATAATTAAATTCAAGGCTCATACTTTCAATATCCTGACGCAGGCCATTGTATATTTTATTGCCCTGTGTCCCCTGGAAAAAGACATTCATATCAAAACGGCCATAGGACGCATTCCACCCAAATCCATATTCAAATTTCGGAAATGGACTGCCCATATAGACTTTATCTAAATCACTGATCTGGCCGTCGCCGTTCTTATCCAGAAATTTTATATCTCCAGGTGCAGCATTAGGTTGTATAAGCTGGCCGTTTGGTCCTTTGTAATTGTCAATTTCTTCCTGCGAGTTGAATAAGCCTATATCTTTAATCAGGTAAAAAGCGCTGATAGGACCTCCTGCTTCTGTTACCGTTGTTGAGGCGCCGTGATGGGTTGGCTGACCACCGAATATCTGTTGTGTACCGGTCCCAAGTGCGACTACTTTATTTCTTATGATAGAAAGGGTCCCAAAAACATTAAAGTTGAATTTTCCGATCTGGTCATTATAATTGGCGCCAAATTCAAAACCACTGTTACGGAGCGTCCCTGCGTTGACCACTGGATTGGATACAGAACCTGTGGATCCGGGGATGGGCACATTCAGCAATAGGTCACTGGTCTTTTTGATAAAATAATCAGCGGTAAAATTTAATTTATTATTAAACAGCCCTAAGTCCATTCCAATATTTGACGTTTTCGTATTTTCCCATTTTACGTCCGGGGAGGCAAAGGCGGTCTGGATAGCGCCAAACCATTTGTGCTGGTCCTCGCCGATAACATAGTTGATATTGGAGGCAACCGCTGCCGCATACAGATAATCTCCAATTTGCTGATTACCTAATTCTCCATAACTTAACCTGAATTTTAAAGTAGAAATTTTATCAGCCAGTGGCGTGAAGAACTTCTCATTGGATAGGTTCCAGCCAAGCGCGATGGAGGGAAAAGTTCCATATCTATAAGACTGACCGAACCTGGAAGATCCGTCGCGACGTACGCTGGCAGTTACCAAGTACCGACTGTCATAGGAATAGATTACACGACCGAGTAAAGATAAAAGCGTGTTTTGTGTACTGTTGCCCCCGGCTGTAGAAACACCAGCGCCCGCATCTATTTCTGTTATACCGTCGGGTAAATCTGTTCTACCCGATGCATTATAGGAATAATCGTTTTTTTGATAGGTATAACCAGCGAGTGCCTGTATACTGTGTTTGCCAAACTGCTTGTTGTAATTAAGGGTATTTTCCAATAATACCTGAACTGTCTGATCCTTACTCAGGCTGATATCGTTTGTGGAATGAGCAAATAAGCTACCAACAACATTGCGTCTGAAGTAGTCGTAGTTGCTGCCAAAGTTATTGGTATAACCTAAATTCAGCTTATAATCCAACCCTGGCAGAATGTTAACTTGTCCATAGGCATTGACCAGAATACTGGTTAATTCCCGGTTAATTGTCTCCAGATGTAATTGCGCAACCGGATTGGCGACATTCACAACAGGTCCATAAGCGCCGGCAAATCCGCCTAGTGCAGCCGTATCATAAATATCAAATACAGGAATCATTTTTGCTGCGGAGCCTACAGGATTACCTCCCTGACCGCCCCAGCCGCCGGCCATCCGGTCCCATTTTTCTCTTGACAATAGCACGGTTTCTCCAAATTTAAACCTGCCTTTTGTAACTTCATTTTTTACGCGCAGATTATAGCGTTTGTAGCCTGTCATTGAAACAATGCCATCCTGATCAGTATAACTGCCGGAAACACTATAGCGGCTACCTGCGTTGCCACCACTTAATAGAAGTTCATACTGCCTGATAGGGGCGTCTTTATATATGGCGTCCTGCCAATCCGTTCCCACCCCTAAAGAAGCAGGATTTTTTGCAATATCCAGTGGAGGAAGACCGGCAGCTGCATGGGCCTGATTACTCACAGTTGCCCACTGCTCAGCATTGAGTACATCTATTTTACTTTCAATCTGTTGCAAACCTAAGTTCATATTAAACTGAATGACCGGAACGCCGGATCTGCCGATTTTAGTTGTCACCAGAACGACACCATTGGCGGCTCTTGATCCATAGATGGCCGCTGCTGAGGCGTCTTTTAATACATCGATTGATTCAATATCTGTTGATGAAAGATTATTAATATTATTTACGGGTACCCCATCTACAATATATAAAGGATCAGCACCGCCAAGCGTACTGACTCCCCGAATTGAGATACGGGTTCCGGCTCCAGGATCGCCGCCTGCCGATTCAACCGTAACCCCGGGCATCTTACCCTGAAGTGCTTTGGTTAAATTACTGACACCTTCTGTTTTCATATCCGAACCCTTAAGTGTTGCAATCGCGCCAGTCAGATCTTTCTTTTTGACTGTTCCATATCCAATCACCACGACCTCGTTCAGACTATTAACGGAATCCTGTAGTTCCACGGTAAGCGTGGCTCTCTGATTTCGTTTAACTTCCTGGGTAACATAGCCCACAGCCGTAAACACAAGGGTGGCCGTCGGTTCAGTTGCAATGGAGAATCTGCCATCTTCTCCAGAAAGCACACCTGTACCTGGTTGCTCTTTTATTGTCACCGAAGCATTTACAACGGGTTCATTGCGACTATTAATTATTTTCCCGGAAATTTCCTGCTGTTGACCGTAAACACCCGATACACCGGCAAACAGCAAAAAAAACAAAAAGGAAAGTTGACAGCACGAACCCTTAATTATGGCAGTAAAACCATTGCCTTTTAATATATTCAGCATATCCAAGTTTTTTAATTTTAAAATGCGCGTAAATTATTAACCAAAATTAACGTTAGTAATCCTGATGATAGATGGATGAAACTGGCAAATAGATGGATTATTATATGATTTTAATATCTACAATACGACTGACAATAATCGCATGAAAGATCGATCCAGGAAAATATACACTGGCCACAAGGTGCTATAATTCTAATATAAATACTATATTTCAATATTATACAAGAGTTCATTCAAAATAACGAGATTAAATTTTTCAAATCAAAAAAGCGGCACAAATTTGAAGGATGGATAAAACGCGGGAATTTATAAAAGATTATCCCATACATTGCCTGAACCACAGATGTTAATAAATTGCAATTTTCTATTAACTACTGAATCTTTCTGTTTGGAGTTCAATCCCAGCTATATTTAATTAACGGCCGGTATGGGGGTTATATACCCAAATTTTTGTTGGCTTAACTTAGTGGAAAAATGTACGAATAAGTGTAAAAATCTGTATTTTTTCTCTTATTTGTACTATTTTGCACAAATAAGGTTGTTCTATTACTCTTATTTATCGATATTTGTACAAATAAGCAAAATAATGAAATCTGCACGCGCTATTCCTACAGAAAAAATCATCCAACGGCTGCAATTTGAAAACCCTTGGTGGCGAACTGGTCAAATACAACAGGACCTAATGGATTTACCCCGAAGGCTTTATTTCCAGATCTTTTGGCCCTTTGTAACAGATGTTACTATACAGCGAGCCGTTGTTCTAATGGGTCCGCGACGAGTTGGAAAAACGGTAATGATGCATCACTGTATTCACGGATTAATTAATAAAAAGATTACCGCAAAAAAAATATTCTTTATCGGGATTGATAATCCTATATACATGAATATTGGATTAGAGGAACTTGTCAATTTTTGTATGGTTGCCGCTGATGTAAATATAGATGAAGCTTTTGTCTTTTTCGATGAAATTCAATATCTCAAAGACTGGGAAAGACATTTGAAAATATTGGTTGATAGTTATCCAAAAACCAAATTTATCGTTTCTGGTTCGGCTGCTGCTGCGCTAAAATTGAAAAGCACCGAAAGTGGTGCCGGCCGCTTCACCGAATTCATGCTACCACCGCTCACCTTCCAGGAATATATCACCTTAAAAGGCAAAGGCAATTTAATCCTAACCAGCGATTCACCATTAGGTATCCAGTCAAAAAATTTAAAAGAACTCAACCAGGAATTTTTGAAATATATTAATTACGGTGGTTATCCGGAGGTTATCTTCTCTCCACAGATTCAAAACAATATGTCTCGTTATATTAAAGGTGACATCATTGATAAGGTCTTGTTAAGAGACTTACCAAGTCTTTATGGGATCAGAGATGTCCAGGAATTAAATCGTTTTTTTGCTTATTTAGCCTATAATACCGGGAGAGAATTCTCCGTTGAACGTATTTCACAAGAGAGTGGTGTCGAAAAGAGTTTAATAAAAAAATATATTGAGTATTTGCAGGCAGCATTTCTTATAAGTGTGTTGAACAAAATCGACGAAAAATCAGCTAAATTCACAAGAATTACCTATTTCAAAATTTACTTAACCAATCCTTCGATAAGAAGTGCACTTTTTTCACCGGTTGATTTTTTAGATGATGAAATTGGCGCGATGGTGGAAACCGCTATTTTTGCACAATGGATGCATCAAGAAAATGCAACATTTAGATATGCAAGGTGGAAGGTTGGAAGGGTTGAAGGTGAAGTCGATCTCGTTTCAATCGACCCCTTAAAGCAAAAAACAATTTGGTGCACAGAGATAAAATGGTCCAATAGATATATCACACGTCCGGTTGAACTAAAAAGTCTGATATTCTTTTGTGAAAAAAATCAATTAAAAACAGC
>DATJDF010000273.1:0-6913 GCA_035497555.1 Arachidicoccus sp.
TGTTCTTTACCCTACCCGAATCCGGAC
This sequence comes from Arachidicoccus sp., assembly GCA_035497555.1. Lineage (GTDB taxonomy): Bacteria > Bacteroidota > Bacteroidia > Chitinophagales > Chitinophagaceae > Arachidicoccus. Next base: position 28 of record DATJDF010000273.1, read on the forward strand.
AGGCGGTTAATATATCGGCTTGGATCGGTCTGGCCTATGTTGCCATATTTAGCATGTTTATCGGATTTATATTCTGGTATCGAGGCCTGGCGCAGGGCGGCATAGCCGCTGTCGCGCAATTACAACTATTGCAGCCTTTTTTTGGATTGGCCTTAGCGGCTACCCTCCTGCATGAAAAAGTTAGCATTGGCATGCTGGGTGTAACACTCGGGGTCATCCTTTGCGTGGTAGGATCAAAGAAATTTGGATAGCGCCTCCCCTCCTTCCAACCGAGATATATAAAAAGACCGACGCCGATTACAGCAACGTATTGATTAGTCCTAACCGAAATCAAAATATTAAGTTCAGAGATTTAAATTCGTCCGGCCCACTTACCCCTACATGTCAGCTTTTATCAGGTTTTCAGGCCGTGTTCACTTTGGTACATATTACAAGGTCGGCAGGATAAGGATGTAATGCTTCCGCTATAAAACGGTTCGTCACGTCTTCCACATAGAAGTCAGTCGTATCAATAAAATTAATACCACTGTGAATGCATCGTCGTAATATCTGCAATGCATCTAGGCGATTTGCGGGCTCGCCCCAAATTCCTTTGCCCGCAAGTCGCATAGTTCCATATCCAAATCGGTTAAACTTCAACGGACTTTGGAATCCTTCAGCAATTGTAATTCCCGGTAGTAAAGTCTATGAATAAATGTACTACGCTTTAAAAAACGCAGAAGCAAATTCCTTCACAAAATCTGTAAGTTTAACCTTTCCAAGTACAGGTTTATTCAGATTATAATCTTCATACAGTATCCCTCCGCGCCTACACCCATTCATTTCAACAAAACCGGCAGCAATTTGTTGATTCATTCCCGCAGATTTCAAACCGTTAAACAATTGTTCATCGGGAATGACAAGCCAATTCAGATCAGGCATACCAATCGCTTCGCCCAAAATAGTCGCCACCTCATTGGGAGAAATCTCGTCACTGGCCACATATCGGATTTTTCTTGTAGCTGGCTGAAGAATTTCAAATTCTTCAGCAATGGCGGTAGCAATATCGTTCGGAGAAACCCAAGGCTCCTTGTCATCTCCACCATAATTCGATATAATGGCTTTTTGGGATTTTATGGTGGGTATGAACGCAAGCATGTTGTAATAAAAGCCAACGGGTCGCATAAATGTAATGGCTACATCAGATGGCAATTTGTTTAAAATTGCTTCCACACTGTAATGCAAAGCAAGGATACCATTGCCTTTATCCGTGTGAGCCCCAATACTACTTAGATGCACGACTCTCTTTAGGCCCGACTGCAATATGGCTTGCGCATAGTTGTGTGCAATTTTGCTAAGCGCGGCCATAATGTCAAGGTTCTGATCAAAGAAAGTATTCGAACCAAGCGCCTCCATAAGATAAACTGCATCTGCGCCTTTGAATGTCGCTGATAAAAAATCAACATCTTCCATTATCCCAATAGCAGCTTTCGCACCGAAGGATTCAATCTCCTTTTGCCTTTCGGGATTACTGCTGATGACTGTGACCGTATGGCCTTTTTGAAGCAACTCTAGCGTTAGTGGCTTGCTGATGTGTCCTAACGAACCTGTTATTACAATTTTCATTATTATTCTTTTTATTAATGCAAAGGTCCACATCAAAAAAGAAATCGGTGTAACCGAATCTACGCTTGTTGTAGCCAAATTTATTTATTATTCAGACTCGTAAGTATGTCCGAAATTAAATGATATCGCATAACGATTTATACTGATCGTCTATTCTGTAGTGAACTTCATCCTTCTGGTGCGATGCGCATAATCTCAGTGACACCCTCACGGCCTAACAGGTATCGAAAAAAAGCCATCAGCGAATGGGATGATCCACTTCACTGATGAGTTTATATAACCTTGTTTGCTCAGAGCGCCGTTAATCCGTTCGAAATTGCTGACAGGCAGGCGAAAAGCTATGCGTATCGAGTTTGTCGTTTGTCCTAAATTGTATAGAATATGTCCTTTGAGACAAATTTATTAGCCTGTATATTTGTACTATGAATGACGATAAATCTGCTCTCGTTAATAATCAATTTAGAAAAAAAGTGGTAATCGTACCTATGTCTGGTCGCACCTTACTACATTTTTCCGGTCCTGTCGATGTTTTTACCAATGCAGACAAGTATTTAAACTTATCTGGTTCCAAACATGGGTACGATGTGGTAGTCGCATCTCCAACCCTAAATAAGCGCATACCTACTTTAGCTGGGGCCGAAATAGTTTGCCAGCAGAGTGCGCTGGAAATCACAACGCCTATTGACATCATTATCGTAGCCGGAAACGACTTTCAAACCCTAAGGAAATCAGCATACACGCCTTTTTATAATTGGTTATCCGACATCAATAAAAAGACCAAAAGCAGGATCGGATCGGTTTGCGGAGGTGCCTTTGTTTTAGCTGAAGCAGGGCTGTTAAATGGGAAGAAGGCAACAACACATTGGCAGTTGAGTGATCTGTTAAAGAAGGAATATCCGCTTGTTGAGGTCAATACGAATCCATTTTACACAGGTGATGGGCGGGTATATACCTCTGGAGGGGTCTCTTCCGGAATAGATCTGGCTCTTGCTTTAGTAGAGGAAGATCATGGAAAGGATATCGCCATTCAAGTGGCACGCAGATTGGTATTTTACCTATCAAGACCTGGCTATCAGGCTCAGTTTGGCAACCTGCTGCCTGTCTATGAAAGTACCAATATTGCGCATAAATTACTCGGATGGCTCAATGAAAACCTGGCTCAGCCTTTAGATGTGGTGGGGATGGCCAAACACTTAAACATGAGTCCGAGAAACTTTACGCGGGTCTTTCACAAGCAAACGGGTTTACCACCTGCCAAGTTTTTAGAAAAACTACGGGTGGAAATGGCCAGGAAATATTTGGAAGATACGGATGTGTCTATTGAAGTTATAGCAGAGAAATGCGGGTTAAGCAATTTGATCTCGATGAGGCGCACATTCCTGAGGCATTTAATGACTACACCCTCCGATTACCGGCGGACATTCAGAACTTCACTCCAATCTCCGGGCATCAGCGATATTATTCAATCCAATTTATATCAAACAAATTAAAAGTAACGACATGAAAATAGCAATAAACGGATTCGGCCGCATCGGCAGAATGACTCTGAGGGCATTACAAGATAAACCAGAAATAGAAGTTGTCGCAATAAATGATCTTACAGACGTCAAAACACTTACCCACTTACTTAAATATGATACGGCACATGGTCGTTTTCCCGGAGAAGTGGCCTGTGACAAGGATGTGATCATCGCAAATGGAAAACGCATAAAGTTATTAAGTGAAAGAGATCCTGAAAAACTGCCCTGGAAAGATCTGGCGATTGATGTTGTCATAGAATCTACAGGCAGGTTTACAGATAGGGCTTCTGCTCAATCACATATCAATGCCGGTGCAAAAAAGGTATTGATTACTGCACCAGCCACAGGTGGTGTGAAAACGATTGTACATGGCATCAATAACGAGCAGATAGGAGATGACCGGATCTATTCTACTGCATCATGTACTACCGGCAGCATTGCCCCAATATTAGCAATACTGGATAAAGAATTCGGAATCGAATCTGGTTTTATGGTAACTGTTCACGCATTTACTGCTGATCAAAACTTACAGGATGCGCCACATAAAGACCTAAGAAGGGCACGCGCGGCATCATATTCTATTATCCCAACTACTACTGGTGCTGCCAAAGCCATTGGTGATGTACTCCCTAATTTAAAAGGGAGAATGGACGGATATTCTTACCGTGTTCCGGTAATTGATGTATCTATAGTGGATTTATCCATTAATTTAAATAAGGAGGTATCTATTGATGAATTGAATGACCTATTTAAATCTTATGCCGGAGGTGCTTTTAATGGTATACTGGAATATACCGAAGAACCGCTGGTCTCCTCAGATATTTTAGGAAATACACATTCTTCAATTCTGGATGGAAGTCTGACTAAAACGAACGGCAAATTAGTTAAAATCGTTGCCTGGTATGATAATGAAGTTGGTATTTCCAACAGGATTGCAGAGCTGGTCTCTTTGCTGTAGTTAAATAAATGCCGCTGACATCCTTTTCTTGTTCAGCATTAGAAATGACAGTTTCCTTGCGAAACTTGCTAGAACCAGCGGTATGATAACTGGTCCTTTGTCATATTTGCTACCTATTGAAATAAAAAAAGCATTAAGAGTAGATTCTTAATGCTTTGTCATTTTTGCCTGCGGAGAGCGAGGGATTCGAACCCCCGGACCTTTGACAGTCAACGGTTTTCAAGACCGCCGCATTCGACCACTCTGCCAGCTCTCCGGGCGCAAAATAATATCTAATAATTTGAATAACCAAATTTTTCTGAGTTTCTTCCCGTAGTTTTGCCAGATTAATTCCCTAAAAATCAATTATCACCTGGATTTAGGGGAGATAAGGAATCGAATTATGAAAGAATTATCCGTACTCAATAAATATTTCTGGAAATACCGTTACCGGTTTTTCTTTGGCTTTTTGTTCATACTGGCATCTAATTACTTCGCAGTAATGTCTCCACAGGTCTTCCGCTACGTGGTAGGTAAGCTTCAGGAATCATTACCAGGTCTTCATCCATCTACGGAACATCAGGTTGTAAAGGATGTTATTCTTGCCCAATTTTTGGGCTGGGTAGACGGCTTCGCCTATGGCAAAATGGTATTGGTGTGCAGTATTGTGATTATTATATTGGCATTAATCAGGGGTCTGTTCATGTACTTTATGCGGCAAACTATTATTGTAATGAGCCGCCATATTGAATATGACCAGAAAAATGAAGTGTATAATCATTACCAGAAACTGGACGCTGGCTTTTATAAGACTCATTCGACCGGAGATCTGATGAACAGAATGGCAGAGGATGTCAGCAGGGTCCGGATGTATACAGGTCCAGCCATCATGTATTTTATTAACCTTACCACGCTTATTGTGCTTTGTCTGGTAAATATGCTCCAACAGGACTTCAAATTAACATTGATTGTTATATCTCCTTTACCGATTTTAGCACTTACCATTTATTTTCTCAATATAAACATTCATAAAAGAAGTGGAAAGGTGCAGGCTTTATTATCAGATTTAACGACGAATGCACAGGAATCCTATTCAGGTATCCGGGTCATCAAGTCTTATGTTCAGGAGAAGGCCATATTAGGGTTTTTCAGTAAAAGCAGTGAAGACTACCGTAAAAATGCCGTCGGATTAGCTAAAATGGAGGCAGTCTACTTTCCAAGCATGAACCTGATCATTGGTATAAGTACAATTATCACAGTATTAATTGGCTGCGAGATCGTTCTGCATGATACAACCAAGGTTGGGCTCATTGTAGAATTCGTTATATACATTCTTTTACTGATATTCCCAGTGAGTGCCATTGGCTGGGTCGCCAGTATGACCCAAAGGGCCTCCGCTTCACAGAAAAGATTAAATGAATTTCTTCAAAAGCAACCAGAAATTCAGGATTTGCCCGTTACCAAGCCTGCTAACCTAAAAGGGGACATTCATTTTGAAAATTTATCTTTTACTTATCCCAATACCGGCATAAAGGCTATTCAGAATTTCAATCTGAAGGTAAAACAAGGAGAAAAGGTACTCATTTTGGGCAAAACGGGCAGTGGTAAATCCACGATTGCCCAGTTACTGCTTCGGTCCTACGACCCGGATAAAGGTGATATTTTCATAGGTGGGGTGAATATTAAAGAAATGCCGTTCAAGGAGTTAAGGGAAAATATCAGTTATGTTCCTCAAGATGTATTTCTCTTTAGTGACACTATTGCCCATAATATTAGTTTTGGCCTGTCAAAGCAAGCCCCGAGAGAAAAAGTGGAAGCTGCCGCCAGATCGGCTAGTATCCATAGCGAGATCCTGGAACTGGAAAACGGCTATGAAACATTGGTTGGAGAAAGAGGTGTTATGCTAAGCGGAGGGCAAAAACAACGAGTATCTATCGCCAGAGCATTAATCAAAGAACCAGAATTAATGGTATTCGATGACTGTCTCAGTGCGGTAGACGCTAAAACCGAAAAAGAGATCATTACCCATTTAAATCAGTTCCTGAGTGACAAAACAGCTATTATTATTACTCACCGGATTTTTACTGTTTTCAATTTTGCGCAAATACTCATTATTGAAGATGGTACGATTACAGAGCATGGGACACACGAACAATTAATGAAGCTGGGAGGCTATTACGCAGAATTATACCGAAAACAGGTACTAGAAGCATAACTACATGATTTTCACACTTACAAATGTTCGCGTGCATAAGTTAATACGCAATTCTTTGACATGGAGAGGTAATTCATCGGTAAAATGCTTACCTTCGCGCTCAAAAATTCCCTACAAAAAACAAAAGGCATGATGAAAAATATGCAGGTTTTACATCCCTGGCATGGCGTCGAAACTGGTGAAAACGCACCAGAATTCGTAAATTGTATTGTTGAAATTCCTCAGGGCTCTCGTTCTAAATACGAAATTGATAAAGCCAGTGGCCTCCTGAAACTGGACCGGGTCATTTATTCTTCCTTCCACTACCCTGCCAATTATGGTTTTATTCCACAAACCTATGGTGACGATAAAGATCCATTGGATATCCTGATTATATCCAGTATGAGTATTCAACCCATGTGTATTGTCGAAGCCAAAGTAATTGGTGTCATGCAGATGCTGGATGGCGGCGAGGGGGATGATAAAATCATCGGAGTAGCAGCCAACGACCCGGCTATCAATTATTATGAAAATATTGAAGAACTGCCTAAGCATTTCTTCAGTGAGCTCCGCCATTTCTTTGAACAATATAAAGTTTTGGAAAAGAAAAGTGTTAAAGTAGAAGAGTTT
>DATJDF010000274.1:0-2671 GCA_035497555.1 Arachidicoccus sp.
GCAAAAATATTAAACAAAGTGTCAGTCCGGTCTTCAGACTGGTACAATCTGTTGAACGTATCATCCAGAAACGCATAAGAAAAAGGAAAAGGTTGATTATACTCTTTCCATTCTCTCTTCGCAGCCGCAATTGCTTTTTGTGCATCCTTGCCAGTCGTTTTAATGTATATTTGACCATAAGTTTTTGGCTGATAATACAGTATTGCCGGCTGGATTTTTTGCCGCATCGAAGCAAAATAAAAATCTTTAACCACCCCAATGATTGTTCCCTCGGTATCCCAGAGTTTAAATCGCTTCCCGATGGGATCTTTGATACGGGCTACTTTTACGGCCGTTTCGTTTAGTATGAAGTGATTGGAATCCGCAACAGCGCCGGTAAAATTATTGCCGGCTGCCATCTGCATTTTGAAAAAAGGAATAAAACCTTTTTCAACGGCCAGCGTATTTAGCATAAGCGTTTCCCCATTTTCTTTCCCATCCCAAGTGTTATTACCTGTTTGCGAGCCAATATCAACGATGTTATTGTCGGCCCATGAAACATCTACGACACCTGGTTGCTTCATTAAATCATTTTTTACAGCGTCAAAATGCGTACTCATATTTACCGAATTAAACGTAAAAACATGATCCTTGTCATAGCCGAGCTGTTTTGACCTTATATAATTCAATTGGTTTGTGATAATAATTGTTCCGGCGATTAATACAATGGAAAATACAAACTGGCCCACTACCAGTATTTTTCTGAATAGTGCACCATTGATTTTTGATGAAAGCTTCCCGTTTAAAACTTTTAAAGGTTTAAAGGAAGAGAGTAATAATGCGGGATATATGCTGGAAATGATCAGGGTACTGACTATTGTTATCAGCATTAAAAGCCAAATATGATAATCCGTAAAATTGATAACCAGTTGCTGGCCGGAGACCATCGAAAAGACGGGCAACAGGAGATAAACGATAATAATTGCAAGTGTTGCAGCAATTATGAAAAGTAGTGTGGTTTCAATGATAAACTGTAAAAAAAGCTGAAGTCTGGAAGCTCCGATGATTTTACGTACACTTACTTCCTTTGCACGAAGCATCGACCTTGCTGTGGATAGGTTCACATAATTTATACAAGCAATAAGTAAAATGACAAGTGCAATCAGAATAAACATTCTTACTGTACTAATACCGCCATCACTGCCGTCTGCCCGGTATAAATGCATTTTTGAGAGTGGCTGGAGCAAATATTCAACATCAACATCATCTGCCTTATTTCTTAAATGGATTTGCCTGAATTCTTTGGATAATGTTTTTAAGGATACGCCTGGTTGCAACAGCAGATAGGTGTCATAACTGAATTCTATAAAATCATTATCCAGGTTTTTCCCGCTCTTGTCACCGGCGTACATTACTTTCTCCATTAGTTTCATGGAGAGAAACATATCCTGATTGATGCTTGAGTTCTTAGGGATATCTTTTATGACCCCACTAACGATGAGATTGGTTTTGGTATCGGCTGAAATGATTTTCCCGATGGGATCCTCATCTCCGAAATATTTTTTTGCGGTACTTTCGGTAAGTACGATAGAATTGTACTGCGGAAATGGATTAGCTGTATCGCCTTTTATTAGTTTGAAATCGAACATTGAAAACAGGGAGGGATCTGTAAATGCGGTATTCCGCTCCTGGAAAATCTTGTCTCTATATTTATAAATTGCATAAAATCTGTTATAACTAAGACGTGTAACTTCCTTTACTGCCGGAATTTCGTTTTTCCCCATTAGCCCTATAGGTGCAACCGTACTGGTCCAAATTTGCCTGCTGGAGCCAGTACCCACCATATTCTCGAGTCGATAAATGTCCTTACCTTTTTTGTGGAAATTATCGAAACTGAATTCGTTTTGAACCCATAGTAAAATCAAAAGGCCAATGGTAAGCCCTAAGGTGATACCGCCAATATTTAATAGGGTATAGAACTTATCTTTTACTAAACTTCGCCACGTGGTTTTGAAATAGATCTTAAACATACAATTCGTTTTGTCTGTCACTTTGGATTACAAAATATTAAAATCATAAGATATAACTATTCATCAACGTTCCTACATCCTTAAAATTTCTGTGAAGTCTATTCTGACCTCAGACTCTCAACCGGATTCGCTCTGGCTGCTTTGAATGTTATAGTGCCAATCGTTATAAGAGCGATCAAGACCACTACAAAAGCGCCAATTAGAAATGTCCAATTCCCAATGCCAATTCGATAAGCAAAATGATCCATCCACTTACTCATTCCTAGATAGGCAATAGGAACCCCCAGAATAATTGCGAGCAGGACGAGTTTTAGGAAGTCTTTAGCTATAAGCTGAATAATACTACCAACACTTGCACCCATTACTTTTCTCACACCAATTTCCTTCGTTTTTACCGCTGCGCTATAAGTTGCTAAACCTAAAAGACCCAGACTCGAAATAAACAGCGTAATTCCGGAAAATATTCTGAATAAAAGTGTTGAATTTTGTTGAGAACGATATTTATTTTCAAATGTACTATCAAGAAAATAATAACTGAATGGGGCATTACCTGAATATTTTTTATACAGCCTTTCAGTTGCCTCGATCGCCTGCGGTGCATTGGCAGCAGTCGTTCTAACGTAGAGAATATTTTTAAACCCTCTATTATCTATAATTAACGG
>DATJDF010000275.1:0-2230 GCA_035497555.1 Arachidicoccus sp.
AAATACTTTACACCCAGGCCACCCCGGAAATTAATACCACTCTTATCCGGCTTATCGTAATCAGCGCCGTCACGCTGATAATTGATTAAAGTATAATAACCGCCACCCGCAAAAACGTAAGGAGAGACCTTATGCTGCGTCAGATCCAGAAAATTGTATTCGGGCAAAATAGAAGCCTCAAAAATACTGGTCTTAAACTTGCCTGCGCGGTTTACGCTGCTTGTTTCACCTGCACCCATTTCGCCATTGTCTTTAGACAGAGAACCTGTCATAAAAGTGGCCCGGACATTAAAATTGCGGGTAACATCGTAGCGATACATCACCTCCACGCTGGGATGACTTTCCTTAAAGGTAAAAGCGGTCTTATTCATAAACCCACTATAGTTCATCATACCTGCGGATATACCTAAATGGCTCTTCTGAGCAAAATCCTTTGTCTGTGCATTTACCTTCATGCCTGTTATGGTTAGTAACGCTAACATAGCCGGTAATAGAAACTTGTTTTTCATACTAATTGTTGGTTATTGTAATGCGAATGATCACGGTGCTTATTACTTAATTATTTTGATGCAGCAGGATTCTCCCACATCCTTTTACTTAGATTATTCAATTCCTTTTGTATTTGACTCGCCTGTGAACTAGTCAGCGGCCATTTTGTAAATCCATTGGCAGCGTCCAAAGAAGATTTGATGATGGTACTTTTAAACATCCTGTTTTCAAACACTTCTTCCCAACTCAGGCGGCCACCTGCGTTTAGTGGGTTGGGGATAAGTGTCCTCACTAATTTTGTCCTCAGCTCCGGATAGTACACCCAGAAGGCGGCATGTTCACTGTTATCCATAACCGACCCGTCAGACATCGTATAAGTAATCAGTGGTGCAATACCCAGAATTCTCACATAAGTCTTTCCATCTCTCTTATTAAAAACCCATTCTTCTTTTACCCGGTATTTATAAATAGAATCAGCGGAAATCGCTTTCTGTCGCACCTGGTACCCGGTAATATTACCCTCCAGGTCATAAGCTGCTGAAGTGTCCATTCCACCCCCAAAAGCTGACATAGCCTCTGTAAAGCTGATCGGTGTCGTAAAGCGGTCATCAATCGGGCTGAAAGCCTGAACACTATCATGTTGAATCGCATCGATCAACACATTGATCAACCGCGTCGTCTCTTCGCCATCAATAGATGAGTTATAAAAATACGGGAGGTTTGCACGATCTCTGGAATCTATAACCCGCCATACTCTTACCCGATAAAGTGCATCAGTTGCATATAAAGGCGTATACGGCAACGGTGTAGCAGTACTATCCCCGGCATCATCTGCTAGGATATTATCCCGGCGCATTGAGCTTTTAGCCCCATTCAATAATTCATTTCCCGTCGAATCCTTAATCACTTCGATTGGCAGATTCTGCATCAGGCCGGTTGTATCACCATAGCTTTTTGCATTGTAACCACTATTATCCGGCAATTCCGATGTATCCGCCGCAGGGACACTGGTTCTCTTCTTAACCGGGGTATCATAGGCAGACTGGGCCTGAAGATAGGTGCCAAAAAACAGTCCGCAAATGATTAATATGGTTACTTTCTTCATAGGATATACCCTCATCATAATTATTTTTTTTAAAACAGATTAAATGCAATGGGCGCCAGCGTTCTTGACCCGCCTGGTCCCGATGCTCTAATTTCGTCAATCGTAATAGTACTACCCGGTTTAGCTCTCTCTATCAGGCTTCTTACTGGGCCAAAGGAATTACCACTGACCGCTTTATGCATAAATTCAGGGAATCCGGCTCCGGCGAAGGTCATCGTATAACCTGTAACCGTAAATTTCACCCCTTCGAATACAAAATTTTCCAGTTCTGCACGAACACCTGCCTGCGCCTTAAATGAATTCACACGCATCCGGCCGCCCTTGCTGGCACCTACCATAGCTGTTGGTGTAGGTACTGTTTTTACCCTAAAGGTAAAAGCAGCATTCGTTTTACCATCAGAAACCCGCATTTGTGCTTCTCCCGGTTTATTTACTCTTGCAATAAATTTGCCATGTCCTTTAGCTACGATAGAACCCTGATCCATAGAGACATGCATATTTTCTGCACCCCGGCCATTTCCGCCACCGACTGAAATCGGATTGTCGAGTCCTATATAGAGCACCTTAACGGCGTCTGCACTAACGGTGATACCTGTAGGTGAACCTACTGTATATTGAATATCTTTAGTACGTGTA
>DATJDF010000276.1:0-4517 GCA_035497555.1 Arachidicoccus sp.
TTTTTATGATTTTCAATTTAGTAAATGCTTCTCCACTGTCTTTCTAAAGTTTGCCAGATCGAAGGGCTTTTTCAGATAGTCATCAGCACCCAGATTGGAACAGATTTCTGCAATCTCTGTATTGGCAGAAAATAAAATAACCGCAATATGGTCATTTTCCGGAACTTCCTTAACCAGCGAAATCGCTTTTTCACCACCAATTTCCGGGATCCATAGATCCATAAGAATCAGATCCGGTTGATACTGACGAACGTCTTCCAGGATGTTTTCACAACGATTGAAAGTTTCAATTTTACGACCCGGTTTCGACAATATAATCCGGCATAATTCTAATAATTCCCGGTCGTCTTCATAAATTAATATGCAATGTTCCATAGAAAACCATTTTAATCCAGTACAAAAAAACATGAATTTATTTAATAAAGGGCAAGGAAAAATAAAATGTACTTCCTTTCCCGTATTCACTCTCCACCCATAGTTTACCACCATGTCGCTTCACAATCTCATTTGCAATATAGAGGCCAATTCCCAAGCCCTGAAATTGGATGGCATCCTGCTGATTTACCCGGTAATACCTATCAAAAAGCTTTTGCAATTGATCTTTGTAAATACCAATGCCCTGATCTTTAATTTTGACAATCACTTCACTATCATGCTCTTCCACAAAAACCCAGACAACCTGATGGTGAGGAGAGTACTTAACGGCGTTAGATAACAAATTGACGATCACTTGTCTTAACCTGTCTATATCTCCTTTGATCAGTCTAGACAATTTACCCTTTCTTATTATCTGATAATCAGGGGAAACATAATGAATACTCTCAATACAATCCTCAATTAATGCATTAAAATCTAACTCTTTAATCAAATATGGAAGTTTGCCATGCTGTATCTTACTTACGTCGAGTAATTCCGCTATAAGATTATTGAGCCTTCGCATTGAACTGAGTGATTTACTCGCAAATAGACTGTTATTACCATCTTCCTTTGGAAGATTCTGTTCTATCAGTTGAATATAAGCCGTTGCAGTTGCTAAAGGTGTCTTCATCTCATGACTCGCAATACTTAGAAACTCATCTTTTTTTTCTTCATTTATTTTTTGTTCATGAATGTCAGTTGCTGTACCTACCCACATGTTGATTTTCTGCTCATAATAAATCGGAATAGCTCTATTAAGATGCCATCTATAAACCCCATCACTCCTTCTGTATCGGTTTTCAATTTCAAAGTTCTCTCCACTGTCCAGTGCGCGCTTAAAGGCACGCAGTGTGACACTAAGATCTTCAGGATGAATAATGGATTTCCAGCCGCCCCACTTCTCTTCATCAAAATTTACGCCAGTGTAATCATACCATTTCTGATTATAAAATGTAATATGTCCACTTGGAAGATTGGTCCATGTCAGGACAGGTAATACTTCCAATATTTGTTTAAGGTTCGCTTCATTTTCTCTGATTTTTGACTGTGCATGGATGAATTCTGTAATATCATATAAAAATATCATTACACCACCGGACTTACCACCGCTATCTTTAAATACCTGGCAGGTGATATTCAGGTATTTTAAGGTCAGTACACCCGCAACATTTTTAAGCAGCACGGGGATTTCCCGCCCCACATAGGGCATTTTTGTATCATAAACGTGTTCGATAATCGTGAAATATTTATCATCCAGTTCTCCTAATGCCTCTCTAAGTGTGCTTCCCAACGGATTTCTGTCACCTATTAATTGGATAAATGCCGGATTTACAAAGTCAAATGTAAAATCCCTTCCATTCAAAATGCAGATCGCAGCAGGCGTCTGCATGAAAAAATCATAATAGGTCTGTCTTTCTTTAGCCAGCGTTAGGTTCCTTTCATTTAACCGTCTTTGTGTCAAATCATCAAGCGCCATCAGATAAAACGACTCGTCTCCTTCCATCGCAATCGGCTGAATAATAAAACATACATCTCTTTGGCCAATCTCTGGGAATATGAAACTCACCTCCAGGTCTATAGATGTAAATTTCCCGCTTCGGATCTTTTCTAGCGATTCCTTTAGTCCGGGTATATACCAGCCTTTCTCCTGAATATCAAAAACCAACTTCCCCACCGCATCTCTTTCATGGCACTTAAAGTGCCTTACAAATGCTGCATTTACAGACTTGATCTTAAAGGACTCCTCGAGTATGATAAACGGCTCATGTAATGTCGAGATGATGGCTTCCGTCAGGTTACGATTCTGATTGAGCTGCTCATTTCGTTCAAAGAGCTCCAGATTGACCGAAAGCAATTCTTCATTTGTACTTTGCAATTCTTCGCCACTTGTTTCTAATTCTTCATTCAGGCTTTGCAGCTCTTCGCTGTCACTCAATAATTCTTCATTTGCACTTTGAAGCTCTTCTGTAATTGCCTCCTGATCCTCCATGATGACATGCATATCCTCACGCAAAATGGCTAGTTCCTTTTCTAGCTGCAGGATGCGCTGCATCTTCTGGTCATCAGGATCTGCGTTTAAGGAAGATATAATCGTAAGATTTTTTTCAATAAAAAGCACTACAAAATAGGGTTCAATAGTATTAAGCAGTGGCAACACTTCCAGGGTCACGACGCGGTCACCTTCTCCAACCGGAATTTCTGAGCTAATGTAGGGAAGTCCAGACATCTTTACTTTATGTAAAGCATTGCGCAACTCAAAGGAGAGGCCTTCAATAACCATTTTCAAAATATTCAGGCTGGCTTTACCTGGAGAAGGTTCTAAATACAGTCCCGTTGCCCCTCTGAACTGTACAATATCAAAATGATCATTCACAATCAGCGCCGGTGGTGAGAATTTTGCCAATAATATATTGTCGGCATTGCGTTGAAAATCATCCGTTCTACCTGTAGTGGTTCGAGGAATAACCCGGTTCCTGACAAGGGGTGTATGTGCTTTGCCGGAAAGCCGGAGCCCCTTCTCGGGAGTGGCTTTTCTGGCAAAGACTTTATTGTCCTTATCGTAAACAAAAAATAGATCCGCAGAATTTAAGATAGTTTCAGAACGTCCCAGAATCAAAAATCCATTTTCGGCGAGTGCATAATGAAATAGCGTAAATGCCTTTTGTTGTAAAAAGCTATTCATATAAATCAGCACATTTCTACAACTGATGATGTCAATTTTGGCAAAAGGCGGATCCTTTAAGAAATTATGCACTACAAAAATGCAAGCATTCCTGATATTTTTATCAATCACAAAAGCTCCCTCTGACTCTTTAAAAAATCGTTTTAAACGGGACGCTGAGACACCAGCCAGTTCTTTTTCCCGGTAAATTCCACTCCTAGCGCGGGCAATAGCCATTTCAGAAATATCTGTTGCAAAAATCTGTATTTTGTATTTCGTTACCTCTTCCCCTAGATATTCAAATAGGGAAATGGCAAGGGAGTAAACTTCCTGTCCTGTAGAACATCCGGCAATCCAGATGCGTAAAGGAATGGTCAGTGATTTCTCTTTTAATTGAAAAGGGAAGACTGTACTTTTCAGGAAATCAAAAATTTTTGGGTCGCGAAAAAATTCAGTAACCGGGATGAGCATATCCTGAAACAGGATATCCTGCTCCCCTTTGCTTGCCTTTAGATAATTCAGGTATTCACCTATTTTATCCAGTTTTAAATGGCCCATCCTTCGAACAATTCGTCTGCGTACGGTCGTCTGCTTGTAAAAAGTAAAGTCAACATCCTTTCTGATTAATAAAAGAGAATAGATCTGTTCAAAGAGATTTTCCTCAAGTAGATTTTCAAGTTTTTGTTTTCCGCGGCTATCCTCTAAGGCATTCTTTATTTGTGATAGCTGGTGCGGTATCTGCTCTGGTGAAATAACCATATCCACCACTCCGGCCTGTATTGCATGCTCCGGCATTGTTGTAAAAAGAGCACTCTGAAGATCCTGTACCATGGTCAGTCCCCCATGCGCCTTGATCGCATGTAACCCCTGTGTGCCGTCTTCATCCTTGCCCGAAAGCAAGATTCCAATGGATTCCCCTCCATGTACTTCGGCCAGGGAGGAGAAAAATACGTCAATAGGCTTATTTTTCCGTCTGTAGGCAGGGCGTTTCCCTAATTTCAAGATGCCGTCAGTTTCGATCAGCAGTTTATCACTGGGGACAATATAAATATGATCAGGGACTACTTCTACGTTATCACGAATCTCAAGCACCGGGATCTTGCTAACTTTTTGAAAAATTTCCGGTAACAGGCTTTCATGTTCAGGTTGAAGATGCTGTACCAGAATATATGCCATTCCCGAGTCCCGTTCGATACCTTTTATGATCTTCCTAAATCCGTCCAGTCCTCCTGCAGATGCACCTATGCCTATAACGAGAAATCTGTTTTCAGACTTTAACTTAGGTGGTGGATTTTGAGGATCAAATGGAGCCATGCTATCAAAATTATTTTATTATTGAACCAATGCAATGTCTTGTGAAGAATCTGGCCGTCTGGATTAGTTTCCGGCGACACAAATTGATAGACGAATTTAATAATTTTCATGGGACCGCAAGCCA
>DATJDF010000277.1:0-4925 GCA_035497555.1 Arachidicoccus sp.
TAAGAAAAAGAGTGCTGACGATTGTTATAGCTATTTTATTATTTACTGCAAGCCTGGTTACTTTTAAATTTCTGGGCGCAGAATTTATTCCCCAGTTGGATGAAGGTGATTTTGCGGTGGAATTACGCGTGCTGACGGGTAGTAGTCTCTCGCAGACAATAGAGGCGACAGGGAAAGCTGCTAAAGTTTTAAGAGACAACTTCCCTGAGGTCAAAGAAGTCGTTGGCAAAATTGGCTCTTCAGAGATTCCCACTGATCCTATGCCTGTTGAGGCAGCGGACTTGATGGTCATTTTAAAAGATAAAAATAAATGGGTCAGTGCCGCCAATAAGGACGAACTGGCAAAAAAGATGCAAGACAAGCTGGAGGCAAATGTTCCCGGCGTCACATTTGGCTTCCAGCAGCCGATACAAATGCGCTTCAATGAACTTATTTCCGGTGCTAAACAGGACCTGGTCATAAAAGTTTATGGAGATGACCTGGAAAAGCTTTCCAACTATGCCAGCGAAATTGGAGAAATCGCCCGGAGCGTTAAGGGGTCTTCAGATATTTATGTGGAAGAGATGACAGGACTTCCGCAGATTCTGATACAATATGACCGGAGTCAGATTGCCCGCTATGGATTAAATATAGAGGATATCAATAGTGTGATCCGTGCAGGCTTTGCTGGGGAAGTAGCCGGTTTGGTTTTTGAAGGAGAGCAGCGGTATGATCTTGTGGTACGATTGGAAAAAGAGAATCGCCGAGATGTTGATGATATTAAAAATCTCTCTATGACCACTGCTTCAGGCATACAAGTCCCCATTAGTCAATTAGCGGACGTTCAGATAGAAATCGGGCCCAATCAAATTCAAAGGGAGAATACACGGCGCAGGATCATTGTGGGCATCAATGTCCGGGGCAGAGATGTAAATAGCATGGTAAAAGAATTGCAGCAGAAGATCAATCGACAATTAAAGTTTGACCCTGGTTATTCACTCTCCTATGGTGGTGCCTTCAAAAATCTGCAGGAAGCAACGGCCCGGCTATCCATCGCTGTGCCAGTAGCTCTTTTGCTGATCTTCTTTCTGTTGTTTATTTCTTTTAAATCAGTCAAGCAGTCGCTACTGATTTTTACAGCCATCCCGCTTTCGGCAATTGGAGGTGTATTCGCGCTCTTGATAAGGGGCATGCCTTTTAGCATCTCTGCCGGCATTGGCTTTATTGCTTTATTTGGAGTGGCCGTACTTAATGGTATTGTGTTGATCGCAGAATTTAATTCCCTGAAGAAAGCAGGTATTACGGATCTGACAGAAATCGTGCTTAAGGGAACAAGGACCAGGTTACGTCCAGTGCTCATGACGGCCACAGTAGCTTCCCTTGGATTTTTGCCCATGGCACTATCCCATGGAAGCGGTGCCGAGGTGCAAAAGCCGCTGGCGACTGTCGTTATTGGTGGCTTGGTAACAGCGACAATGCTTACGCTTTTGGTACTTCCTGTTCTCTATACTTATTTTGAAAAAATTAAATTTAAAAATGTGAATCCAGGAAAATTGCCGCTGATGATTTTGATGATCCTATTGACGATACCTGTTTATTATGGGACTGCTCAAACAAACAGCGACGCTGAAAAACAGACACTGGAAATGCTAATTCAAGAGGCGCTTATAAATAACGCAACGCTACAGTCGGCTGAGCTGCAGGTTTCCAGGGAAGAAGTATTAAAAAAGGCTGCGACAGACATTGGGAAAACCGATATTGGAGCTCAATACGGACAATCTAACAGCAGAAGTTGGGATACTTATTTCTCTGTAAATCAAAAAATACCTAATCCGGGTTTATTCGGCGCCAATAAAAAGCTCTCAGAAGCAAAAATAGCAGAAAGCAGATTCGGGGTGGCGGCCACTAAAAATGATTTGATTTATAATATAAAATCAAGTTATTACCACTTAAACTATCTTCTGGCATATGCTGCATTACTGCAAGATCAGGACAGTATATACCAGCAGTTTTTCAAGGCAGCAGATTTACGGTATCAAACGGGAGAAAGTGCTTTATTGGAATCAAAAATGGCGGAAACAAAATTAAGTGAGCTTCGACATGCTACTGGCAAAAATGCCAGTAACATATTGATTGCTGAGCGGGCTATCCAGACTTTACTAAATACAAATAATCCGGTTATGATCACTGATACCGTAATTATCAAATTGGATATAACAGATCTACTCAGTATGAATGATTCTCTTCACAGCCCGGTACTGGAGCTATTAAAACAAAAAGTCCTAGTAGCAGAGCGCGCCATTCTGGTAAAAAAAGCTGAGTCAGGCCCCGATTTTTCTATTGGTTATTTTAATCAGAGCATTATCGGGATGCAGCCCACGAGCGGTCAGGAAATATATGTCGGAGGAGGCAAAAGATTCTGGGGAGTCCAGGCTGGTATCAGTATCCCGCTTTTCTATGGCAATGCCAAGAGTCAAATAAAAGCGGCCAAAATAGATCAGCACATCGCTCAAAAACAACTTGAGATATACAGGACTAATTTGCAGGGGAAATACGATCAGGCGATACAGGAATATTTAAAATCGAAACAAGGGCTGGATTATTATGAAAAAACTGCTTTGCCGGGTGCCATTTTTTTGCGTAAACAGGCGCTTGAAGCGTTCCGACAAGGCGAAATTCAGTATGTTGAGCTTCTGCAGGCATTGAAAACCTATGGGGATATTCAATCTGGTTATCTGACTACAGCAGCTGCGTTAAACCAGGCCATTGTAGAATTGCAATACCTGTCAGGCAACCTATAACAAGACTTTAATTTTAAAATTATGATACTACATCTTAAAAGATATTATATCCTGGCTAGTTTAACTTATATACTGTTGAGTCTGCAAGCTTGCAGAGACGCTTCGGTTGTAGATCAAAAAAGCACACAACTAGCAGATTCTGTAAAGTTAACCCTGGCTGACAACCAGGTCATACTCAACGAAAGTCAGTATAAGGCGGCTGGCATTACCTACGGGATTCCCGCATTAAAAGAACTGAGCAGTAGTTTTCAGGTGAGTGGCCTATTGGGAGTACCGCCACAAAATGCTGTTAGTGTCACCACTGCATTTGGCGGCACCGTTAAATCCACTACCCTACTGGAAGGGGAAAAAGTGCAGAAAGGAAAAAGTCTGGTCACCTTAGAAAACCCGGAATTTGTTCAATTGCAGCAGGAGTACTTGGATAATAACAGCCAATTGATCTATCTGAAGACAGAATATGATCGTCAACAGAAATTGTCGGAGGCGAATATTAATGCAAAAAAAACACTGCAAAAAGCTCGGGCAGACTATAATAGCATGCTGACCAGAGTTAACGGTTTAAAAGCCAAGCTCGCTATGCTCAGTATCAGTACCAGTACTTTGGAAAGAGAGGGCATCATAAATTCCGTAACGGTTTATTCACCGATTTCTGGATATGTGACAAAAGTAAATGTCAATCGGGGAAGTTATGTTACTCCCAATAATGAACTCTTTAGGATAGTCAATACAGAAAATTTGTATGTGGAACTGTCGGTATTTGAAAAAGATATTACTAAAATAGCTATTGGACAAAAGGTTTATTTTTCTATGACGGGCAGCGAAGCGTTGTCAGAAGCCACTGTTTCTCTGATCGGCAAGGAGATTCGTGAAGACCGGAGCATATCCGTCATTTGTCACATTGATAAAAGAGCAGATAATAATTTTATACCGGGTATGTATGTAAAGGCACGGATAGAAACAAATATGTCAGAAACTGCAGCGCTTCCCGAAGAGGCCATTGTTGACTTCCAGGGAAAACACTTTATTTTCCTTTCTGATAAAAATAAGGGACTAGTCTTTCGGATGGAAGAGATAAAGACGGGTAGCACTGAAAACGGTTTTACAGCAGTCATCTTACCTGAAGACTTAGATACCGCGCGCAGTCAAATTGTCTTAACGGGTGCCTATAATTTGCTTTCTCAGCTTAAAAACAGCGCAGAGGAATAATTTGAAGAGTTGAAACGCAGAAGGCTTAAAAAATTATATTGCACTCAATATGAGCAAGGAGCACTTGATACAACCGCTCCTTGCTTATTTGGGTTGAGAAATTAAATTGAATTTTGGTTGAACTTTCCTGTTATTGATTTTTTAGTACAATCAGATGAACGGAAAATGGATTTAATTGTAGCGTCTGATCTTTTACAATGGAGCCGATGGCTGCATGGTCACCTGAGACACTGTCAATTGTACTGATTTTGGCACCTGTATATACTGCAGGTAGCTTTATACTTGCAGTTTTATTTCTTTTATTGATCAGGAGGATTTTTTTGACGCCATGGTCTATAAAACCCTGGGCTAGCAGATCCTCGCCGGTATTTCCATGTATAGCAGTTCTGATGATGGAGCATCCTGAATGTATATTGTCCCTAATTAATTTTAGGACCCAGTACCGTGCATTGGGTTTGTTATTTTCATAATTGATAAGTGAAACATCTGGAAATTGGGTAGGAAACCCGACGAGTTGGGACTCCCCTATTACATCTATACCCTGCTTAGAAAGCTCAATAAAGAAATAGGCATAAACACTTGCTGACAGGTTCCAATATGTAGGTGGTATGGGTTGTTTACGCATTTCTTCGTTGACGAATGTCCCTAATTCGTTAATATCCGTCTTTGTATTAGGAGACAGGCGCCTGCGGATATTTTCTATATAAGATACGGTATTGATAAAGCTTTCTGCTTTATCATATACTGCGTATTCGTAGTCTTCAAATTTTTGTTGGCTGTTTGCACTCGCATAACAATGGTAGGTTATCCAGTCAAGTGGTATACCCGGTTGATGGTTTTTGGCATTGAGGAAGTATTCGAACCACTCGGCATGATCATTAACAATTGCCATTGACATGCCCATAAACTGAGTACCGGGCAATAATGGTTTAAGCGCCG